>JBLGCB010000178.1:0-12247 GCA_047617105.1 Phenylobacterium sp.
CACAATAAATAGGTCAAGTGAATACTTGACTAAATTACTCGGGTATTGCCAAAAATGCAATAAATACCTGACTAATTTAGTCAAGTATTTAAAATACAATCGGAAAACATCAATTGGTTGGCGACATTGAGAACAAAATTTGTCGCATCAATACCACGTAATGCACCAACATTATGTGGTTAATTCACGCTCCTGGGCAGCAACTTTTTCGGCTGCAACAAAATCTTCGCCATCAACATGAATATCTGGCAACTTCTCGGAGCATACATTGGCATCACCACCAAGTTTTTGCACCTCTGCGCTGACGTCGTTCACTTTAGAATCAATCATATGAATGTGATCAAGCAATCGACCAATGGCACTGGCGACCGGATCGGGGTTATCCGCAGATACCGCATAAGAATCAAAACCCATTTTTTCGGCCATTTTAGCCCGCTGTTGATGAGCATCTCCCTCGGCTGGTTTTTTCACCACCAAACGGCCAGGAATACCAATGACCGTCTGACCCGCTGGTACGTCTTTGTTCACCACCGAATTGGAGCCAACCCGGGAATCATCACCCAAGGTAATCGGCCCAAGAATTTTAGCCCCAGCACCGATGACTACGCGGTCACCCAGGGTCGGGTGTCTTTTACCCGCACTCCAGCTGGTGCCGCCCAGTGTTACAGAATGATATAAAGTACAGTCATCGCCAATCTCAGCCGTTTCGCCAATAACCACAGACATGCCATGGTCAATAAAGAAACGCCGACCGATGGTCGCACCGGGATGAATTTCGATGCCAGTTAAAAAGCGGGCAAAGGTTGATAGAAAGCGGGCCATAAATCGCAGCTTTTTACCCCACAGATAGTGGCACAAACGATGAAACCAGATGGCATGCAAACCAGGATAAGCAAAAATGACTTCCCAGGTACTGTGCGCCGCGGGGTCTCGGTCAAATACACTTTTGACGTCTTCCTTCATTCTTTCTAACATAATATTCCTTCTCTATTTCTATCTCTATAAAATTAAAATTAGCGTAAACAGCCTATGGCTGTTTCTTATTCTCGGACTGCACCGAAGACAAAATGCCACGTAAAATATTCAGTTCTTGTCTTTCAACGCGGGCTCGGTTAAACAATCGTTTGAGTTTCATCATCACCTGGCCCGGATGGGCGTCGATAATAAAACCAGTTTGCAGCAAGGTTTGTTCGAGGTGTTGATAAAAACCCGCCATATCTTCGCTAAGCGGATATTCTTCTTCTACTTTCTCGTATTGATTTTCTTGTTCAATCCAAGTCATTCTGATTTCATAACACAGGGTTTGCACCGCCATCGCCAGATTCAGTGAACTGTATTCGGGGTTTGCAGGCAAACAGACATGAAAGTTGCACAGTTGCAGCTCTTCATTACTGAGGCCATTATTTTCACGACCAAACACCAGCGCGACCTTATGTTCAGCAGATTCGCTGAGCATTTTCTTGGCACATTCTCGCGGATCCAACATTGGCCAAGACCAGGTTCGGTTTCGAGCACTTGCCCCCACCACCAGCGTACAATCAGCAATGGCTTCTTCAAGGGTATCGACCGTGGTGGCGTTGGCCAGAATATCGGTGGCACCAGCCGCCAAAGCAGAGGCTTTACCATCGGGTGCAGTGACCGGGTTGACCAGATACAGGTTGCTGATCCCCATGGTTTTCATTGCTCGGGCGACAGAACCGATATTACCGGTATGAGAAGTGTTGACTAAAACAATGCGAAAATTATCGAGCATTAAAAACAATCCAGTGAGTTATAGCATGTCATTTACACGCTTAAGAACGTTAACGGCTGAGTTTATCACAATCATAAAAATAACCGTTACCCCTGCGTTAGACAAAAAGGTTCTTTTTTATCGCTAAGGGTTATGTCAATAAACTTGTTGATTTTTTACGCAAACCCTATATAATACGCGCCGCTCTGTCTGGTATCGGTGTTGCCAATGCAAAATCGACGGAAAACCACAGCAACAAATTTTCAACGTTCTTTTTAAAATAAGGTAGTGACCACTATGCAACCAATGTTAAACATTGCGATTCGTGCTGCGCGTAATGCTGGCAAAATCATCGCACAAGCATTTGAAGAACATGACAAGATTGAAAGTTCATCTAAAGGCCCTAACGACTTTGTGACTAACATCGACAAAGACGCCGAACAGGCCATCATCAATACGCTAAGAAAGTCGTATCCTGATCATTGTATTGTCGGCGAAGAGCTTGGCGAACAAATCGGCGAAAATACAGATTACCAATGGATTGTCGATCCACTTGATGGCACTACCAATTTTATTCGCGGGATCCCTCATTTCAGTGTCTCTATCGCGTTAAAAGTCAAAGGTAAGCTCGATCAAGCCGTGATCTATGATCCTATCCGCTCAGAATTATTTACTGCCTCTCGTGGCGGCGGTGCCCAGCTTAACGGCAACCGTATGCGCTGCTCAAAATCTAAAGAAATCGAAGGCACAGTGTTGGCCACTGGTTTCCCGCATAAAAACAAACATCAGATTGACGCTTATCTGGCCATGTTTAAAACCTTATTCGTCGAAACCTCAGACATTCGCCGCTCAGGCTCTGCTGCCCTAGATTTGGCTTATGTTGCCGCCGGTCGCGTTGATGGCTTCTGGGAAATGGGTTTGAAACCGTGGGATACCGCCGCAGGTCAATTGTTGATCAAAGAAACCGGTGGTTTGTGCACCGACTTTGTTGGTGGGGCCAATCAAGATCGCAGCGGGAATATTGTCGCTGGCAATCCTAAGATGGTTAAAGCGATGGTTAAGGCGATTAGACCTTGTCTCAATGAGTCACTATCTCAATAACAACCTTTCATTTGCTATGAAATGAAATGAAATGCCGTAGGGTGCGCAATGCGCACCATTAACCACCAGCGCCCTACAATCTCATCCACGTATGGGTTAAAGGCGATTGATTATTCGTTATTTTGTCTACCAAAAATGAATATAAGCTGGTCTTAAATCGACATTAATGGTGCGCAATGCGCACCCTACGTATATCGTTATCACAGCGCGTTCTCATGCCAATACTGCCAAATCATATGCAATGGATCTTCTGTCAAATGACTAGGTTTTAAATCTGGCTTAACGGTATAACGATATATCGGCCGAGGTTTACGCGGGTCCTTCACTTCTTTTTCAGCCTGATTTTTGGCTTTATGATCAGCCAACCAACGGGCAAAATCTGCTTTATGCTGCTCACCTGTTTCATCTAATAGCTTCTTATAACCAGCAAAATAATCTGTTTTGAGCAAGTGCGCCAGTTGACGGTATTGTTCGCGATGTTCTTCATACATATAACGCACCGCCCAATAACCCCAATGATAAACCCGCTCCAAACCATCTTTATACTCAGTGTTAAACACCATCGGCAAGGTCGGCATTTCACTCAACTCGGTTTTGGCCAAGGTTTTTGATGCCCGTGGGCTGTTTTCGGCCAAGGAGATATATTCCGCCAGCCCCTCAGACCACCACACCATCTGACCGGGAAAATGGTTATAGGTATCGTATTTAACAAACCGACCATCAAGGTAATGCACGTATTCATGATTAAGGTTCCAGACTTTAAACTCAGGTCGCGCCCAAAATTGTTCGTAGGCGTAAAACGTCGCGATGTTATCCGGATTTTGCGTGGTGCCTTCGAGATACATGCCGCCATTATCAGTATTGATATCAAATACCAGCTGACCATATTGGTTATACTGCGATTGGTCGTTAAATATCACCACTCGTAAGCTGTTGTTGTAATCGTTGGCCACTGGCTGATGTTGGGTGGCCAGTTTTTGATGAAAGGTGGTTTCTTGCGAGGTTAATCTGATGCAGGTTTCATTCAACTGTTCAGCGCTCATCTGTTGCGCCCGAATAGTTAAGCTGTCTGAACAGACATGATTGATGGGTAAAGCCTGGTCAATGGTTGGGCTGATGCAGCGGTCTTTTAAGCTGCCTTGCGCACAAGCTGATTTGCCGCGAAAAGTACTCACCACATACCGGGTACTATAGAGGGTTTTCAGCGCGTCTTCTGCTAAACCTTGTGAAGACCCTTGTGATGAAAGAGCAAGCCAAAGGTTATTGTCCAAATCATCCATCGGCTGCTCATAAGGCAAGCTGGTTTTATCATCATCCAGTTTCTTTTGCTCATCTTTAGACAATTGATAATATTCGTTCCAGTACTGTTTGTCGTACAAATTATAATAATGCGCCAGCGCCCACACTGCATGTTGTTGCGGCCAATTATCGCCATCACGGATACTATTTGGTGCACTAACAAAATCTAGCAACGCCTGTTGTAATTCGCCTTTGTTTGTTAGCGCTTGGGTAAACTCAGCTTCATTTTTACGCCTGGCTTCAAAAGGTAAAATGGCGCTGGCGCGAAGGATTTCCCATAGCGCATAATCAGTTGCATTGCCTTTAGGCAATTGTGCATTGGCATAGAGCTTAATCAGTCTACTCAGCGGTTTTACATGGTCGGCAGTCGCGGTTCGTAATGGTGATAAAAAGTACAACCGATATAAGGCAACGGCATAATTCTCATGCAAACGGGCGGTGGTCTCATTCAGCTGATAAAAACCTGGCATATTGTGCAAACGAATCAGGGCATTATTAAGCGACTGCGCCGCTGGCGCTGGCCAATCTTCATCAGGGCCAAAGCTGCTATAAATACGCAAGTAATAGGTTAACTTATCTAATGCTTTACTGTCTAAATCACCTTTGAGCGCCAATACACTAATGGCATCGGCCACCTGGGTTAATAAACCCGTTTGATGGTGATCAAAACCCTGATCCCATAACTGATTAACATCAGTATTGACAATATTCATCACCGCAGGCTGGTTGGCCGCTTGCGCGGATGGTGCGGACATTCTTTGTGAGCTACAGGCGGTGAATAATAGTGAGGTGATAACAACTGCTATCGAGGCTAAGTTTTTGGCAGGATGGAAAAAATGCATAGCAGAGCAAGCCTATTTATTGGATGGTTGAGTGGTGACAATATGATTTATTTTGCGCACAATAGCAACTTCATCTCAAATAATTTCATCTATAACGACGGGCACAACAATCAAAAATGTCACCCCACCACCGGGTATGCTGGTGCATTCAATATTGCCCAGTAACTTTTGCGAGACCAGATTAAAGACAATATGCATTCCCAGCCCGGTACCGCCCTGATCTCGGTTGGTGGTATAAAACGGATCGAAAACCCGACGCACCTGCTCTTCACTCATGCCACAGCCATTATCGCGATAGGTAAAATGCAATCGATTGTGATCTTCCTTATCAAGCGCCTTATCAAGCGTAGCCCCCATGGTAATTTGTCCAGCCTCACCTGCGCCAAAGCCATGTTTTAGCGAGTTTTCAATCAGGTCAGTAATGATTTGCGTCCAGACACCGGGATAGGTGGTTAATACCAAGTCTTTAGCCACATTAATTTCAACCTGCAATTGGGTTTGGCGAGCCTTTGTTGACACGCTGTTGATGATGGTATGCAAGTAATCATGCAACTGACATTTGGCCAGCACTTCGTGAGTCTGGTCTACCGCCACCTGTTTAAAACTGTTGATCAAATCCGCCGTGCGCAAAATATTTCTTTGTGCCACGCTCATTTGCTCGCTAGATTTTTCGAGATAATTTTGCAACGTCGATGCTTTGATTTTACCCGCTTTATACTGCTCGTCCAGGGTCTTTAACGTCTCTAGTTGTAAACTGATCACTGTCACACAAATGCCCAACGGCGTATTGACTTCATGGGCGACCCCTGTGACCAAATAGGTTAAAGCGGCCATTTTTTCTGATTGCACCAATCGGGTTTGAGTTTCTTTTAACTCATCCAAGGATTTTTGCAGTTCAAGGGTTCTTTGCGCCACCAGTTTTTCGAGGTTTTCATTGAGTTCTTTAAGCTGAGCCTGAGCATCATATAACTCATTCACGTTCATTAATACGCCTGACATCCGCAATGCTTGGTCATCGTCACCACGCAATACCACACGTCCTTTTTCCATCACCCAAACCCATTCTTTACGGTTATTTTGCAACCGATGAACGCTTTCAAAGTTATCGCTTTTACCGGCCATATGACGTTGTAAATTATCAATGAAAACCGCTTTGTCTTCAGGATGAATATGACGGGCAAATCTCGCCACTGACGACATGGTCTCCAACTCAGGCAGGGTAAAACCCAACAGGGTATTACGTCGGTGCACCACATCACCCGCCACATCCCAATCCCACAGTTGTTCACCACTGCCCCACAATGCCAAAGACAAACGTTCTTCACTCTCGCGAATTTGCTCGGCGGCTTGGTGGCGTAACATATCTTTACGACAACGCTCTCGCCACAGATAACTGGCTATGGCAGTAAACGCCATCAAATAAATCAAGTAAGCCCACCAAGTCCGCCATGGTGCCGGTAAAATGATAATATTGAGTTTTTTATCACTGCTATTCCACACCCCATCCTTATTAGAACCCCTAACATGAAAAACATAATCGCCGGCCGGAATATTGGTGTAAGTGGCAAAACGTTTGTTGGCATCGGTGATGATCCAGTCCTGATCAAAACCGACCAATTTATAAGCATATTGATTGCTGCCAGGATTGGCAAAATGCAGTGCAGCAAATTCAAAGGAGAAGACATGATCGGAATGACGTAAGGCTAATGTTTCGGTGTGATTAATACCCTGGTACAGCGGCGAATTCGCTTGCAGCCGTTGTAACGGCACACTTTGGTTTAACAGCAAAAAATCTGTAATAACAATATCAGGCGCATAAGGGTCATCTTTAATGTCTTGTGGATAAAAGGCGTTAAAGCCAACCGCACCACCAAATAACAGTTGGCCATCAGCGCCTTGAGACATTGAGCCCTCTCTGAACTCATTACTTTGCAAACCATCATCGGTAAAATAGTGTTTAAAACGTTTGCTTTGGCGATTGAAGCGATTAACGCCCCTATTGGTGCTTAACCATAGATCGCCCTGACGGTCCTCGCCAATACCAAAAATAACCGTATTGCTCAGCCCTTGTTTTTCACCATAAAAGTTAACGGGCTGGCCGTTGTCATCCAGTTGATATAATCCTGTTCGAGCACCAAGCCACAAAACCCCTTGGCTATCCTGATGCATACTATAAATTGTCATATCACTTAAGTTAATTGGTGCTACCAATGCCTGATGAACCCGGATAAAAGTCTTGCTCTTATCATCAAAACGATTCAATCCTTTATCCGTACCCACCCAAAAAGTGCCCTTTTTATCGATGAACAGCTTAGTGATCCAATTATTACTTAAACTGTTCGGGTTATTTGGCTCATGCTCATAACGAACAAAAGTGCCTTTGACGGTATCAAAATGATTGAGGCCATTACGAGTACCCACCCACAGGGTATTGTCGCCACCGCTCAGAATCGAATAGATCTGATTGTTTTCGCTAGTATTAGAATCTGATTGAGGGCCGAAGTAATAATGACTGAAGGTTTGTGTCTCGGCATGAAAACGATTAAGCCCCGATGAACCAACCCATAAGGTGCCTTGCGGGTCGGTGTACATGGTACTAACCATTTCTTTGCCTAGGCTGCTGGGATCACCCACTTTATGCTGGTAATAAGTAAACTGTTGCGTTGCCGAGTCAAGACGATTTAAACCACCACTACGGGTGCCAATCCAGATAATACCCTGAGGGTCTTTATGTAGTGACCACACCGAGTTGTCATTAAGGCCAACCACCCCGGCATGGTGTTGATATAAACCAAACGCACTCAGGGCAGGATTAAATTTGCTCATACCACCGGAATGGGTGCCGACCCAGAGGATATCGGTTTTATCAAAAAAAATCGACATCACCCAATTATCCGCTAACGAATTGTGATTATCCGGATTATGCTGATAACGGACAAAACGCTGATTTTCACGATCAAAACGATTCAATCCACCCCGAGTGCCGACCCATAAGCTACCGGTTTTATCCTCGTTGATGGCAAACACCAAATCGTGACTCAAACTATCCGCATCATTTGGGTCATGGCGATAATGGCCAAAGGTGCCACTTTCTCGCTTAAACCAATTCAAACCACCACCACGAGTACCCACCCATAAGGTGCCCTGATGATCTTCAAACAACTTATAAACCCGGTTATGGCTGAGACTATCTGCCCGGTTCGGATCATAAACAAAACGGCTAAAAGTGCCGCTTGGACGATCAAAGCGATTGAGTCCGCCATTGCGGGTGCCAACCCACAACGTATCGGTAGCGTCGATGAGCACAGTATACACTTTGTCATCACTTAAGCTTTGCGGGTCATCGGCCTGATGGCGGTAATGACTGAACTGGCCAGTGAGCGTATCTAGGCGATTGAGTCCGCCACCAAGCGTGCCAATCCACAGTATGTCGGGGTTGAGCGTATCTGCCACAATGCTGGTCACCAGCCCCTTGCCAATCGAATGTTGATCCTCGCTGTGGGGCTGATAACGAATAAATGCGCCATTGGCCGGGTTGTATACACTCAGCCCCTTTTGGCTGCCAATCCACAACCGACCAAGATAATCTTCAAACAAGCGGTGAATATAGTTATCCGGCAAAGACAGTGGATCATCCGGGTCATGTTTAAACACTTTAAAATGATAACCATCATAACGGTTCAAACCATCACGGGTCGACACCCACAAAAATCCCTGGCGGTCTTGCAACACATCAGAAACAGCGTTTAAAGATAAACCTTGTTCGATAGCAATTCGTTCAAAGCGAATATGTTGCTGGGGAATAGACGGTGGCAAAGCAAGATTGGTTGGCCCAAGGCGGGCATAAAGTGGATGAGAACACAGCAGCAACAACAGGGAACAGAAGATCGAACAACGTGACAGCCATTTGATACGGACAACATCAAGATTATCAAAAAACATCGCTCACCTTATCTACCCCATCCGCTGTAATGACATGATATAACAACTATGCCGTTATGTAACTGTTCAACCTCCTTAGATTTTGCTTTAAAAGCAGTCGCAACGCCAGTTTAACTTTGTCGGATTTCAATGGTAAATGCCATACGCGGTATTTTCGATTCAATTAGAGGGTTTGGTCGACGAGAGAGCAACGGAGTTTGTTCTGAAGCGAAATCTAATCACGCTGAACAGTTACGAGGATTTTATTTAAGTATACCTTTGACGGGATATTGGGCAAAGCGGAATATTAAAATGAACATAGGGTGGGTTACTCGTATTCCCGGAACACCAGAACAGGTAACCCACCCTACCACAATCAAAAAAAGAAAGGTTTTACCAACCAGTCTTTTCTTTCAAAGCAACACCAATGTCTGCCAAAGAACGCACGGTTTTAACACCAGCATCTTCAAGTGCAGCAAATTTCTCATCAGCAGTACCTTTACCACCAGCGATAATCGCGCCAGCATGACCCATGCGCTTACCTTCTGGGGCAGTAACACCAGCAATGTAAGAAACAACTGGTTTGGTGACGTGCGCTTTGATGTAGGCAGCCGCTTCTTCTTCAGCAGTGCCACCGATTTCGCCGATCATGACAATCGCTTCTGTCGCATCGTCTTTTTCGAACATTTCCAAGATATCAATGAAGTTTGAACCCGGAATTGGGTCTCCACCAATACCAACACAGGTCGACTGACCAAAACCAGCATCAGTAGTCTGCTTAACGGCTTCATAAGTCAAAGTACCAGAACGTGATACGATGCCTACTTTACCCGCTAAGTGAATGTGACCCGGCATGATGCCGATTTTACATTCGTCAGGGGTGATAACACCTGGGCAGTTAGGACCAATCATTCTTACGCCTTTGCTGTCGATGTATTCTTTAACAAACAACATATCCAGCGTTGGAATACCTTCGGTGATGGTGATGATAAGCTCAATGCCTTTACAAAATGGTGCTGGTACATAAATAACCGTCGCCGTTGCGCCAGTGGCTTTAACCGCGTCTTCAACCGTGTTGAAAACTGGCAAACCCAAATGCGTTTGACCGCCTTTACCTGGGCTTACGCCACCAACCATTTGCGTGCCATAGGCAATCGCTTGCTCAGAGTGAAGAGTACCCTGACCACCAGTGAAACCCTGACAGATGACTTTGGTGTCTTTATTAATTAAAACGCTCATTATTTGCCCTCCGCAGCAGCAACCACTTTTTGTGCAGCATCCGTCAAAGATGTCGCTGCGATAATGTTCAAGTCACATTCACCCAACTTTTTGGCACCCAATTCAGCGTTGTTACCTTCAAGGCGAACAACTACTGGTACGGTAACACCCACTTCTTCAACAGCACCGATAATACCTTCAGCAATCATATCGCAACGTACGATACCACCAAAGATGTTGACCAATACCGCTTTAACGTTATCATCAGAAAGGATGATTTTAAACGCTTCTGTCACACGTTCTTTGGTTGCACCGCCCCCAACATCCAAGAAGTTAGCCGGTGAACCACCGTGAATTTGCACGATATCCATGGTACCCATGGCCAGACCCGCGCCATTAACCATACAACCGATGTTGCCATCAAGGGCAACATAGTTCAGATCCCAATGCGCAGCTTGTGCTTCACGAGCATCGTCTTGCGAAGGATCGTGCATTTCTTGCAATGCAGGTTGACGGAACAAAGCGTTACCATCACAAACAATTTTAGCGTCAAGACAATGCATGTTGCCATCGGTTTTGATGACCAATGGATTGATTTCGACCAAGGCCAAATCCAACTCAACAAACATTTTCGCCAGACCCAAAAAGATACCGGTGAACTGTTTGATTTGTACGCCTTCAAGACCCAGTTTGAATGCCAAGTTACGGGCTTGTGCAGCTTGTGCACCAACCAATGGCTCAATGGCTACTGAATGAATCAGCTCTGGTGTTTCATCTGCAACTTTTTCAATGTCCATGCCGCCTTCAGTAGACGCCATGAAAACCACGCGACGCGTCGCACGGTCAACAACCGCACTAAGGTACAGCTCGGTGCTGATGTCAGTGCAAGATTCAACCAAGATTTTGGTGACAGGCTGACCTTTAGCGTCAGTCTGAAAAGTCACCAAGTTTTTGCCTAACCAATGCTGGGCAAATTCTTTAATCTCAGCTTTGTTAGTAACAAGTTTAACGCCACCCGCTTTACCACGTCCACCGGCGTGAACCTGGCATTTAACTACCCATTGCTCACCGCCAATTCGATCGGCAGCTTCAACAGCAGCTTGAGGGGTTTCACAAGCGAACCCCTCGGACACTGGTAAACCATATTTGGCAAACAACCGTTTGCCCTGGTATTCATGCAAATTCATGCGTTTTATTCCATCGTTATCTAGATTAAAAATGGTAGCTTTTTTGTAACAGCTACCTGCCAGGATTCTTTTCTTTCATATAGGTTTTGTAGGCTAGCGTCCATTCATGGTGTTGACTGCGTCAACATTCGCGCCGGGACGCCGCTCCTACAATAGCCTTAAAGTTCCAACAACAAACGCATTGGATCTTCTAGTAATTCTTTAATGGTGACCAGATAACCTACAGATTCTTTACCATCAATCAAGCGATGGTCATAGGACAATGCCAGATACATCATTGGCAAGATTTCAACTTTGCCATCAACCGCCATTGGACGGTCCTGAATTTTATGCATCCCCAAAATAGCTGCCTGTGGCAGATTAAGGATTGGCGTTGACAACAATGAACCGAACACCCCACCATTGGTAATGGTGAAGTTGCCGCCGGTCATTTCTGCCATAGTCAATTTACCATCACGGCCTTTAATGGCCAGCTCACGAATGGTTTTTTCGATTTCAGCAAAGCTCATTTTGTCACAATCACGTAATACCGGGGTCACCAAACCACGAGGGGTTGATACCGCAATACTGATGTCAAAATAGTTATGATAAACAATATCGTCGCCATCAATCGAAGCGTTAACCGCCGGGAAACGTTTTAACGCTTCAACCACAGCTTTAACATAAAACGACATAAAGCCTAAACGAACACCATGACGCTTTTCAAACACGTCTTTATTGGCTTTACGTAACGACATGATAGGTTCCATGTTCACTTCATTGAACGTGGTCAACATCGCCGTGCTCTGCTTGGCTTCAAGCAAACGAGTGGCAATGGTTTTACGTAAACGCGTCATTGGCACACGTTTTTCGGTTCTGCCACTGGCTTCTATCGCAGCAGACGTAGGCGCAACCGCAGGGGCCACCGCTGGTGCCGCTTTAGCCGGTGCTTGTTTGAGGAAACTTTC
>JBLGCB010000179.1:0-12244 GCA_047617105.1 Phenylobacterium sp.
TGGAACAAACAGGGCGAAGTATCAACCCAGGTGCCAGACTCACCCAACTGTTAAGTTATTGGTGCAATATGACCGATAAACCTTGTGTATTATTTCTTGATGAAGTGGATGCACTGGTGGGTGATACTTTAATTTCATTGCTACGGCAGATTAGAGCGGGTTATGCTGAACGGCCTGCGAGTTTTCCGCAAAGTATTGTGTTGTGTGGTATCCGAGATATCCAAGATTATCGTATTCACAGCGGTGGTGAGATTATCACTGGTGGTAGTGCGTTTAATATTAAAGCAAAATCTTTGATAATGGGTAACTTTGATCAGTCAGAAGTTCAAAGGTTATACCTGCAACATACTGACGAAACTGGCCAACAATTTTCTACTGATATTTTTGAGCCCCTTTGGCAAGATACTCAAGGACAGCCTTGGTTGGTGAATGCGTTGGGCCATCAAATGGTTTGGGAAGAAAAAGGGAATCGAGATCGCAGCAAAACCATTGGCCTTGAAGAGTACTATATGGCCCGTGAAAAATTGATTTATTCCCGCACCACCCATTTACATCAATTGAGCGATAAACTCAAAGAACCGCGAGTACACTCAGTTATTGCGCCGATGTTACACGGCGAAAGCCACCACCAAATGAATCCTGATGATGTTGAATATGTTGTTGACCTTGGTTTGGTCAAGCGTGCTCGCAATGGTGCACTGACCATTGCCAATCGGATTTATCAGGAAGTAATCCCAAGAGAGTTGTCTTATGGTAGCCAAATGGCCATTGAACAAGATCAAGCTTGGTACCTTGATAGCAATAACCATGTTGATATGCCAAAACTGCTCAGTGCTTTTCAACAATTTTTCCGTGAAAATTCACAGGTCTGGCTTGAACGTTTTGACTATAAAGAGGCGGGGCCACAATTGTTAATGCAGGCTTTCTTACAGCGCATTATAAATGGGGGTGGAAGAATCAACCGGGAGTATGCTTTGGGACGCAAGCGAACGGATTTGATTATTGAGTGGCCAACAACCGATAAAGGTTTTTATGGTGATGTGCAGCGTATTGTCATTGAACTAAAAATCTTGCGTAATGCACTGGATACGACGATTCAAAAAGGATTGAAACAAACCGCAGATTACGCTGACAAGGCTGGGGCTTCACAAGCCCATTTGGTGATTTTTAATCGTGATTTAAAAATCTCGTGGGACGATAAAATTTGGCAAAAACAGTTAGAGTATGAAGCTCATGTTATTGGGGTTTGGGGTTGTTAATACTGCTTTTTATGCACTTAACCCACGTGTGTACATAAACCTAATTTCACCCCGCAGCCCATAGTCATCAGGCAGTTTCATCATTGTGCCATTTAGCACACATTTTCAGAGAAGGAGAGGCCTTATCATCTGTATCAGGCGCGTCTAAATTATGTTCGTGGACAACAAACTTTGGAAGCTGTGCATCAAAGACAGGTAAGGGTGGCTGAAGAAGAAAGAGCGCTTAAAGAGCTAGCTGAGTTCAAGGCTGAGAAAGGCCTAGCTGAACAAGAAAGGCATAAAGCTTTATTGCGAGCGCAGGGGATTGATCCAGAATCAACATAAATTGATCACCATCTAGAAAATGAAGGTCTCGTGCACACGAGACCGCTAATTCTGACTTTTGTCGATATTCATAATTCGTTTAAAATGAGGAATTGAATGTTTGATTTTACCAGTGCTTGTGGTTGATTCGCATGATGAATCAATCACATATTTAAGCTTGTGATAAGTAAGAGTTATCATTGTTTGACGTCAGAACGCTTCGAATCATCCCGAAAAACCCCTAAGAGAATGGTGGTGATCAAGTGTTATGACGAATCACCTGAAGTTTTTATTGGGGTTAGAAATCGCTCCTGTATTGTGATAATAGTCTGGGTTTTTATAACTAGCGGGTGCCTGTTGATAATGCGTAAAATGATGTCAATATCGATAATTTTCCATACGTTGCATTCAAACAATGCGTCATCCTGACCAATGATTAAATAGCCCCTGAGAATCGGGGAACATTTGAATTTTTGGTGCTTGCTGGTCGTTTCGTGAATCTCGTCTATCATTTTGTTGATGTCATTTTTGTGCTCATCTTCATCATTGACTTTAGAGTGGATATGACATGACGCTTGTATAAAAACGGTGTAAAACCGGGGTTCATCCAAACTGCCTTGTTTCCAGCCCATGACTAACTCCAACGACCTAGCCCTATCTTCAGTAAATACTTTGCCTTTCTTTAGTGCTTTCATGCCTGAGTGACCGCTGATCTTGACATCGGGCCACTCTTTGCTGGTCTTACCAAAGGCTGTAACCAGTTTCGATATAGAGTCTAAGGATTGATGTTTGTCATTTTTTTTCATCTCATCCAGCGTCATCTCTAAATTAATTCCCCTAACTTCGTATAAATCTCGCATACCATTCCCAATAAATTTCGATATCAGTAATTATCAGCACATAATTGGGATTGTGCCACCGGATCGTAGAAATAAATTGGGGCGGCGTAAATTTGAACGAAACGGTGATTTTTGCACCGTTTTATACAGGCACATATTTATGCTTAAAAAGAGGCGGTACGGATGAAAAAAATAATCGGGGGTGGTTTCTCTATTATACGTAAAGGAGAGGTATACCTATGAAATACGGGTGTTTTCTTGATTTTGGCGTTTGCTAAAACATAAAAAAAGACACTATGATTAAGAGTGAAGGCATGTGCTTTCAATAATCAAATCAGGACTATATTACAATGAGAAATTTAACTAACAACCTGTCACTGTCTACCAAAGATACTACAAACACCAACGGCCCCGGCGATTTTGTCGGTAACAACACCGGTGGATGGCTCCTTCATTTTAATTTAGTACATTGCCCAGGAGGCTCGCATGAAGACTCTCAACCAGCAAGATAATACCCCAAAGCAGTCTAAAAATGAAAAGGGCATCGGAAACATTATATTGTTAATAGTGATTAACGCTATTATCAATTTAACGGTTTTCGGTGCCCTTTTGTTTTTGGGTACAAACGAAGACATGGCCTTAAGAGTCACTACATACGGTGCTATTTTCAGCCTGGTGATCAGCATTGCAGTGCTGGCACCCGATTCACTGAAAGCACTTTTTAACTTTTTTAACAAATAGAAGCTGTTAAAAAGGTTTTTGGCAGGGGGCAAATATTGCCTCCTGTACTCTTTTAGCCCCAAACAGGATAGTCCAGCGTTAAAATAACCGCAAGTGTTGGGTTAAAATAATACTCAACGCCACCGTGAGACACCCCCAATATTAGTCTAGTAAAGCCAATAAAACAATTAAATTTAAGATTATTACGTCATTTGTGCAATAATCGGTGAAAAATATATGCTTTTATGTAAAAAATTCGCAAATAGGTATCGGCCAATTGACAGGAAACTTTAGCCGATTATCGTACTATTTCAGGGGTCTTCTATTGTATAGCACATATCTTGCCAGTTATCCTCGCAATATGGGAAAAACAGCGAACAGAGTGCGGTCGGGCTTATTTCCTGAAGCGCCCCAAATCATCCCGGAGGAAAAATTAGAGCACAAGACGAATAAACCCCAAAATTGCCCGCCAAGCCGCATTTCTTTGTTTTTCAAACCATACGAAACGCATCAAATCTTAAGAGGTTTGATTCGTTCTATACATGGGTATTACTTTTTATTTTTGTGGTTCGGGTAAATGATAATCAATGGTTATCACCCTTTTCTGATTAAGCGACTTTAAATCTCAATTCCAAATACAGTCACCAGTGTTTCCGTAGAAATATTTATTTCAGTATAACCAGGAACATCAGGCATACGTTGATTTTGCTGCTTAACCACTTCTTCAATAGCCTTGATCACCTATCACCTATCACCTATCACCTATCACCTATCACCTATCACCTATCACCTACCACCCATTTGCCTTCTTTTTGTGGTAGTTTGGCGTGAATAACCCACATACCATTATCATCTTCGCGTTGAGTCAGTTCTTGCGGTTCATGAGTAAATTAAAACACTCAAACCCACAAATGCAACAAGTTTAGCTACATAATTAATGTAATATACATGCTATGATTCATTTATTGTCAAATCTCCAACCAAAGAGAACTCAAGTGTATCATTATATAGATGCAACAATCGATTGTGTATTCAAAGCTTTAAAGCGTTGAGGCAAGCCATGAAAGTATTACACACATTTTCAGAGAAGGAGAAGTCCTATCATCTGTATCAGGCACGTCTAAATTATGTTCGAGAGCAACAAACTTTAGAAGCTGAGCATCAAAAACAGGTAAGGGTGGCAGAGGAGGAAAGAGCACTTAAGGAAAAAGAAAGAGCCCTCAAAGAAGAGGAAAGAACCCTTAAAGAATTAGCTGAGGCCAAGGCTGAAAAAGCCCAAGCTGAGCAAGAGCGGCTTAAAGCGTTATTACGAGCGCAAGGAATTGACCCCGACTTAATATAAAAACATAAAGCGATCACCATCATCAAATAATGCAGGTCTCCTCACCTGCATTCCCTTGCTACGACGATTTTTTCACACCCTTGCCACCAGACCTGCGCATCACCATCAAGTACAACACCGGAATAATAAACAAGGTCAAAAACGACGAGAAAATCAATCCCCAGACGATGGATGTCGCCACTGGTGACCAAATAAGTGAGTCACCACCCAAACCAAAGGCCAGTGAGAATAAACCCGCCACGGTGGTGAGTGTGGTGATCACCACGGGTAATAAACGTCGTCTGGCGGCAAAAAAGATTGAATGTAATAAACTCATGCCGTTGTTTAGGTTGGTGTTGGCTTTGGATATCAACACGATGGCGGTGTTTACGGCAATGCCTGCTAGCGCAACAATGCCGTACATGGTAAATAGGCTGAGCGGGTTGTTAGACACAAATAACCCCAGTATCACCCCGACAAACGCCAGTGGCACGCTGACCAGAATCATTAGCGGCTGAAAATAACTCTGAAACTGAGTGCTGAGGATCAGATACATTATACCGACACCCAATAAAAACAACAGTCCAATACTGTCTAAACTCTCTATGATGTCATCCAGTTCGCCAGCAAAATTCAGTGACACATTGGGATGCTGCGCTGCAATCTGTTGCCAGTGATCTTGCAACAATTGGTTGGCCGCGACGGTATCGATGCGCAAGTCATCAATCTCGGCTTCTATCGTGATGGTTCTTTTGAAGTTGTAGTGACGGATATTGCCTTTCACCTGACCGGTTTGCAGCGATACAAGTTCACGTAAGGGCACGCTGGTGCCTGAGCGTGTTGGCATTGCCAATGTCAGTAGGTCTTCGACGCTGTCAAGTTGGTGACCAACGCTGTCTTGTGAGATGACTTTGATGGTCATTTTATCACCCTGATGACGGGTGAAACTCACCACTTCGCCATCTACCAGCATTTTGATGGTGCGCTGAATTTCTGTAGGGTTGATGCCCAATCGATTGATGGTGTCGAGGTTGAGGCTCAGGGTCAAGCCGTTACTGCCAATGCTGTCATCATCAACAACATCTTGGTAACGATCATCTGTGGCCATAAATGCCTGCATAGCATCAGCGGCAGCTCGAATGTCAGTAAAATCGTCACCGCGAACTTTAACACTGATGGGTTTGCTCGGCGGTGGGCCACCCGCGAGGGTTAAAAAAGACAGTTTGCTGGTGCCCGATACGTTGCTGACGTTGGCCCTGATGGATTCGACAATCTCGCTAACGGTACGCGAATCTTTGCCTTTGGGTTGCAAACTTACCTGAATTTGACCACGGTGATCACCAAATACCAATTCCATTTCGGTAAATGCTTGTCCGGCATAACTAACCACTGAGCGTATTTCGTCATCTTGCAAATGTTGTCTGGCGATGTGTTCTATTTCAAGCACTTTATCCACGGTGCTGTCCAGTGAACTAGAAGGCGGCATATCGATATTGATATAAAAAATGCGAACGCTGTCCACCGCGAAAAAGTCCATCCGAATCACCCCGCCTGCCAAAGCACTAAAAGCGCCGGCAACCAATAACACCATGGTCGCCATGGTCTTTTTCGGATTTCGCAGGATTTTAACCAATGCCTTGCCATAGTTCACCCGCAAACGGTGCAGCGCATGTTGACGTTTGTCATCGAATTTTGAACGGCGCTGAAAGTTAACGTTGGCACCGAGTAAATGGCTTGGCAACATCCAGTAGGCTTCGATTAAACTGATGGCCAACGCCAAGGTGACCACCAAGGGGATCACCAGCATAAATTTGCCCAATATGCCGGGCAATAACATCAGCGGCAAAAAAGCGGCCATGGTGGTTAATACCGATGAGGTGACGGGCGAAATAACTTCGCGCAGGCCACCCCAAACCGCTTTTATGCCTTTGCCACCATAGCGTAATTTGTGGTGAATAGATTCGACCACCACTACCGCGTCGTCCACTAACATACCCAGAGAAATAACAATGGCCAACAACACTGAGGTATTGAGCGTTTGCCCCAGTAGGTTTAATACAATGAAAGTACCGGCTAGGGTAAATGGAATACCAATGGTGACCAGCACACTGATTTTAGATCCCAAAAACAGCCAAGTCACCAACAGTACTAAAATCAACCCGTAACTGGCGTTAGTTTGCATGATGTTCAGCGCGTTGCGGGTCATTTCGGTTTGGTCATCGGCCAGCGCAAAACTGACCCCCAGTTGTGCAGCAAAACGATTGCGTTCGATAATAAATTGATTGATATCCTCTACCAGTGCAAGGGTATTAACCCCGGATTGTTTCATCACGGCGAACAACACCGCGGGTTTGCCGTTAAATCGGGTGAGTTGAGTGGCTTTAGAGCGAGTGCTGATCACTTTGGCCACTTCAAATAAGCGAATTTCTTGCCCGGTGGTATTAAGAATGGGCAACTGGGCGAGCACTTGAGGATCGGTGGTTTCGCCTTGCACTCTGATGGTCCACTTTTCTTTGGCGATACGTACGGTGCCCGCAGCAATGTCGCTGTAATACGCGCGGATGGTGTCGGCAATATCTACTGGCGAAAGCCCCAGTGACTGGGTTTTGGCCAAATCAAATTGAATCTGAATTTCAGGTTCTCGTAGCCCGGTGGCACGTACCCTGTCAACGCCGGATAACCTGGCGAGATCTTTTTCTAGTGCACGGGCTTGGCGGTGCAGGTTTTCATCATCACTGATGCCAGTAATCACCACAGAGGCTGAAGGGAAGGCGTTGGCGGTGGTGATTTCTGTAATTAATGGACGTTTGCTATCGTCGGGCAATTGATCTTCAATGTTGTTGACTTCGCGGCGTAAATCGGCGAGGCGTTTGTCGAATGTGGGCGTACCAATGTCGTTAAAACGGACCAGAATACTGGATACCCCTTCGCGGCTGGTGCTAGAGACAAATTTGATGTCTTGAATTTTTTCAATCGCCTCCTCAATCACATCGGTGACCTTACGTTCAATATCAGTTGAACTCACCCCCGCAGATAAGGTGGTGATTTGCACCCAGTTAAAATTCACTGATGGATCCCGCTCGCGGGGCATCTGTTGGTAGGTGAATATGCCGATGGCCAGTATCAGTACAAATACTAGGTTGGTCAGCACATGATTTTGAATCAGCTGTTTAAGCCACATGGGTTAGTCTTCCTTTAATTTAACCTTTTGTAAATCTTCAAGACCAAAGCGTCCATCGATAATCAACTGATATTGCTCGCTTTTAAGGTCAAGCGAGCGGGGCAAGGGCACAGGTCGACCCTCAAGGGCAGCACCCACTTTGATAAATTTGGCTTGAGCGTTTTCAGGCTTATTATCAAGAACAAAGAAGCCCAGTATTTTTTGTCTTTTTTGCAATAAATAAGCGGGCAAGTGGGCGGTTTTAGTGGCCCATTTCACTCGGCCCGTGGCGCCGCTGTAAGTGGTTTTATCGACAAATTCGAGGCGGCTCTCAAGGCTGCGCGATTGGTCTTTCACCACCGGAATAATTTGTCTTATGGTCAATGGCAGTTTTTCGCCGTTGACTTCAAACCAGTAACGGTCGGCTTCAATAAAGGCGGTTTGATCGCTTAAGGCTACTTGGGCGGCCACTTCTTGTGTGTTTGATTGCAATAACTCAACCACCGCCTGACCTTGCTGGATTTGCTCACCAACACTGACCAGTCGTGAGGTGAGAATGCCATCAAACGGGGCTTTAATGTCACAGCGTTGCACATTCAATTGCTGTTGCTGCATCTTCAGTTGCATTGCCTTTAACTGGCTTTGACTGATTTTGACCGCGTTTTTTTTGCGGTCAACTTCAGCTTCGCTAATCGATTGCTGCTTAATAAGCTTATTGGCACGTTTCAGCTCTCGGCGATTAAATGCCAGTGTGGTGTTACTTTGCTGAACATCGGTTTGCATTTGCTGGTGGCTAAGGATGATGTCTTGGCAGTCGAGTCTCGCAATTACAGCGCCTTGTTTTACCTCGTCACCAGCGCGGTAATTAAAGTGTTTGAGGACGCCGGGTACTCGGGCTGGGATTTTGCCATGATTTAAACTGATGACTTTGGCCGGAGCAGATTTGACCGGATAAAAGGCTAAACTATCCAGTGGCTGGGTGGTGACCATGGTCAGTGTTGAGCTGGCTTGTTCTAAGGTGGCTTGTTTTGAGGTATTCGGCTCTGAGGTATCCGGCTCTGCTGCATACGCAGGCAAGCAAAATAACTGGCTTAGACATAACATTAAACATATCAGGTAAGACTGGCATAAAAAACGCGTTTTTTTCATTTATTCCTCAGGAAATATTTGTCGTGATGATGAGGGGCTTTCTGGAGGCTTAGTGTATGTGATTTTATGCCAAATTCAAATCATTACGGATGAGTTAGGCAAAAAGAGTGAAATTACCTACAAACGTGTTCCCCAAAAAATAAAATAAGCCGAAGCATAGGCAAAAACCGTAAAAACCACCTATGCTAAAGTTTGACTCTGAATATGAGTGAATCATTTTTAAGGTAATGTTGGTCGGCGGTGCCTAACCATCAGCTAGCTGTTACCTGTCAGTATAACGCCATGAAAACGATATAAAGGAAGAATGAATGTTTGATTCGAAAACTCCCCTAGTGACCCCAACTTTACCGCAAAATGACTCCGCTGTTGAAGCCGATGAGCGGGCTTTTGAACTCTCTATTGCACGCACTAAATACAACTATATGTGGACTTACGCCAAAAATGTCCCCCTCAGTGCCAGCGTGCCTAAAGAAGAAGAATTTAGTACCCCCTACAAACTTCAAGTAGTTGAAGCAGTGATCCCATTGGTGAAAAATTTTTCTGAAGTGGTTGGTGGCTTTTGGGAAAAAGATTTAAAAGATAATTTCAAATCAGATGGCGATGATGAAAATGAGGGTAAAAAAGGTTTCTTCGGCAACCTGATTGACGACGCCAAAGACGTAATAGACGATGTCTCGGATGCGGTTAAGGGCATTAAGAGTACCAGTGAGGATATTGAAAAAATTGTTGAAGGCATGAAAAAGGTTGCTGAAGAATCTAAAGAGGATGGTCCGACCGCCTTTTTAAAATCAACTTTGTTTTATACCTTGAGTCGAGATCATGGCGGTTCTTACCTTATCGCCAAAACCGAACAAGACTATGAAAAGTTATTTGATTCTATTGATAAGCCGGAAATACTGACCATTGAGTCACAAGACTGGATGGTGGGCAATGAAAAACCCTGTTTGCAGGATTGGTTCTTTGGTCATATTCAAATCGCTGGTTTTAATACCACTTTGATACAAGGGGTTCGCATTGATCAATCTGAGGCCAAAGATGCCGCTGTGCTCAGTGAGTTGCTGGCAAAATTTCCGGTGACCGATAAAATCTTTCAAGATGTATTGGGTGATGGCTCTATTACCCTTGAACAGGCAGCCGAGCAAAAACGTTTGTTTGTGGTGGATTATTCGATGCTTGAAGGGGCAACAGCCAATATCGTCCATGACCGTCAACGTTATATCACCGCCGGTATTGCGTTATTTTATTGGAATCCCAATCCGCCTAAAGGTTATCAGCCAGGCGATGGGGTATTACAACCGATTGCAGTACAACTTGGGCAGAAGTTCGATGCCCAAACCACGCCTATTTTTACCCCCAATAACTGTTCTGATGCCAATGATGGCGATTTAATGAAATGGAAGGTGGCTAAGTTTGTCATCAACGTATTGTGTGCTATTCAGCATGAATCGGTGGCCCATTTAGGGTCTTGTCATTTAACCGTTGACCCTATGGTGGTATGCACCAACCGACAATTGTCTGACTTGCATCCGTTATCTCGATTACTTAAACCGCATTTTAGATTTACCATTCAAATCAATAACTCTGCCATTAACAGTTTGATTATTCCAAGAGGGGTGGTGGCGACCAATGTTGGGCCTGCGATTGCGTCGACTTTGGAGATCATTGGCAATGCACGTAAGGTTTGGCAGTTTGATGACAATAACCCGGAGCGTTTGTTTAAAGACCGGGGGGTCGACACCGATGCGATACCTCAATTTGCTTTTCGAGATGACACCCTGTTGTTGTGGGAGGCCATCAAGCCATTTGTCAGTAACTATCTGAAATTTTATTATAAAAGCAATGATGATGTGGCTAACGATGCTGAGTTACAAGCTTGGGTCAGTGAGCTGGTTAAACCCGGTTTTGCCGACTTTAAGGGCATGAATGGACTGACAATGACAGGTGATGAAGATGCGCCGGCGAAAATTGAGAGTTTGGATTATCTGATTGAAATGGTTTGCCAGATGATTTATATCGCGGGCCCTCGTCACGCGTCAGTGAATTATGCTCAGTACCCGCTGATGTCGTTTATGCCCAGTGTTGGTGGCACTATTTATGCGCCAATGCCAACCAAAGATGAGGTATTAAAAACCCACGAAGATTGTATTAAGTGGTATCCGCCTTTAGATGTCGGTTTGTATACGTTCTCATTTGAGTTCTTACTGAGTGAAGTGCAATTTGATACCTTTGGTCATTACCCTGAAGAATGTTTTGATGACGCTAGGGTATTGGGTTATATCAATGATTTGCAAAAAGAGTTGGGTGGTATCGAAAAAACCATCGAGGAACGCAATAAGTCTCGTGCCTTCCCTTATGTTTATCAGTTGCCTTCGAAGATACCCAATAGTATCAGTATCTAGAGCACCCGCCATGGCTTGGTACCCACCAAGCCATGGCAAACTCCCCATATCATCCTCTATCGCTTACGACGAATCCCTGCTAACACCAATAACAATGCCATTACCCCACCAAAGCTGCCGCCACTTTCTTTAGAAGACGTCGTTTTGTTGGTGCTCGGCGGCGTAATAACCACCGGTGCTGGTGCAACCGCAATTTCATAACTGGCATCTTCCAGCGGAATGGCAAAAAATCCTGGGTTGCCTGAGGGTAATACTTCTAACAGGGTCTCGTGGCTGCTGGCATCAACAATCAATACTTTAACGTAATAGTGTGATGTCGGATAACCCGCCAGCCATTCAAATTCCCAGTGCTGAGTGTCTGCGGTTGAGTTGGCGTTAACGATAAAGTGGTCACTGGTGTGTAATGGTAACCAGCTATATTGGTCGGTGCTGACATAAATCTCGGCGTAAATGTTGGCTGAGCCAAAGTTGGCATCAATGTCTAAATCGATGTTAAAAGCGTGGTAATAGCCATCACCATCATCATCGTGTTGCAAATATAAGTGACTGTCAAAAGTGGATAGGTGTTGGCCGTTATTATCGTAGTCTTTGCTTTCTAGCGGCAAAGTCTCTAGTGCTTCGACGTTATGATAGTCAACAAATGCCAGTGGTTGATGGTTATAGGCATCAAATAATTCTATCGATAAATCATAGTTGTCAGTTATCCAATTGCTGGTTAACAAGGTTTCAATCACCCGACGGTCACTGGCCAATTCGCCGTGTAAGTCAAAATCGTCAGTGGTGTAATATTCGGTGGTCACGCCATTAGGATCCGTCAGGCTTAATACGCCATAAACCACTTCATGGTCATAATGGGTATCGGCATCGAATTCAACGGTGATGTGGCTGAAATAACCGTTATGGTTATAATCTTTTTCCAGCTTGATATCGATGGAATGAAACCAGGTGTCTTCGTTCTTTGATGAGAGTTGTGATGAGAGCGCTGATGAAGCTTGTGATGTGCTTGTAGTGGATTTTTTAGCGGTGTTGCCAGTGACGTTGCCAGTGACGTTACTAGTACGCTTGGCTGTCACCACGTTAACACCATGTTCGAT
>JBLGCB010000180.1:0-12239 GCA_047617105.1 Phenylobacterium sp.
CATTTGTTCTGTAAATATTTCAGCATTCAGTTTCCTTGTTTTGACGCATAACGCGCGCAGTCACTGGCTTGTCCGGTGCAATAGCCTTGTTAAATGCATTTTAATTTTCCTGCACCAATACATGATCTGGCAAAGCCATGACCAAACCCAGTGAAACTAAACGGACCTCATTATGATTTAGGCAGAAAGCTCTTGATATAGATCAAAACTCTCTAGTGAATTTTTAGAGGATGTTTTTATGTTTTCACTTGCTCTATATTCAAGCCAATTTCTGTGCAACTTGAATATTGCTTTATAATATTTGGCATCTCTGAATAGTTCCTTTTCTTGGACTAGTGGATGATGGGTAACTAAAAAAAAGCGATGTGAGAACGGATTGTCTATATCTTCAAAAGTGATAACACCAGTATCTATCAGAGCTGACAAAAGTTCATATACATTTAAGAATGCAACAATTTCTGAGGATTTCATATCTTTAGTTTCTTCGTTTTGAAGCCTTTCGGGAATATCCCTTAAAGCTGCAAGTTGATCCATTGTGCGAGATAGGTATTCGGCTTTATGCAGATGTTTATTCTGGGAAAGCTGAGCAGTTATTAATAGCAAAGCTATAATTTGGATTAGCATCATAACTACTGTTGAAATATGTGATGCGAGCTGAAGGTCTCCTTTTCCGACAACAGCGATACCCAAACCTGCATTTATGACTGCCAATACACCGATACCAATCCAATATTCTATCTTTATTTTCATTTGAGTCCTCAAGTACATATTTACATTACAGTGTGGGATATTTGGAGTCAATGTCTCCTGAGGGGACGAAACCAAGAAGCTGAGAACTAAAGGGGGCACTTGTTAAACTGGCCAGTAACTCTCTCCTCCCATAACCCTCAATTATCATCATAAAGCACAAAAACATTACAACTATTTTGTTTGTAAACTGGCTAAAGCCCTAATCATAGACTACAATTTATACAGTGCTATATAAAAATATAGTTAAATTAACAGGAGAGCAGCTATAAGCTAAATCACTTCAACACTAGCAAAACAAAAGTCGCTAGCAAGAGAGGACGGCAATCCCCTCAAGCCAGCTCATCAAATTAACAACCTGTAAACGAGGCTGAAAAAAATGACTAGAGATATACTCACACGTCCCGAGCGCGACGTCACCAATTTATTGGCACTAACCAAGCCAACCGCACAAAAAAACAGCGAAACAGTTCAAATCGTTACCATCCCCAAAACAACAGGGGAGCTAACATCATGAGAGATTACAGCAACCGCCGAGACTTCGGCGACACAAGCAACAAAAAGCCACTACCCTACGAACGCAAATTGAAAGTTCGCTCCAGTTGCTATGATCATCAATTTCACAACCACCATCCTTTATACCCTGCCCAGATGCATGTCCCTGTGCCGTGGATTAACATTAAAGGGTATTGGCTGAGTGAGGCAGGTTTCACCATTGAAACGCCTCTTTTGGTTAAAATCA
Organism: Phenylobacterium sp.; assembly: GCA_047617105.1. Lineage (GTDB taxonomy): Bacteria > Pseudomonadota > Gammaproteobacteria > Enterobacterales > Alteromonadaceae > JABSOG01. Next base: position 1,490 of record JBLGCB010000180.1, read on the forward strand.
GCAAAGGTGAAATGGTGATTACCATTGCTTAAAAATCTTCATGGCGGGGTTTATCGCCCCGCCACAAATTGTTGTGCCGAAGGCACAACAATTTGATTGAAATAGCGGCACCATTTATCCCAGCAGAAACGCAAGATATGACCAAGTGATTTTGAAGGAAAGAAAGGCTAACGACGCAGACTGATACCAACGTGACTGACGGGTAAACCACGAAAGCCATAACGCCGTTTTAAGCGGCAAATTGCAGTTGGCTAAAATAAGTGAGGCACGAACAAAAAGCCAACTGTAATTTGTCCGACTTGAAAACTCTTGTTAGGTTTTACTTTGACCAAATAGATGTTTTATTGAAAAAAAAATGCGACTATTACAGGGAATGAAAGCATAATTGCGATTAATTGATTAGCCTCTCGATCCAATAAGGACACACCATAAGGTTGAAAACCTAAGTACCAAACTAATATTAATAATACCCATGTAGCTGAGCTAAATACATAAGAATAAAATTTTTGACTTAATGAATTTAATATTGGGATAGTAAAGTTACGAGAGCCTTCATTTTTCTTTGATAATAAACCAACGAAAGCGATTATTTCACCAAGAATACCTATTACACATCCTATTATTGAAATTAATTCTGAATTCATGAATATACTCTTGTGAAATCTAACGCCACGTTAAGCGGCTGATAATTGTTGGCTAAAATAGTGAGGAACAAACGACAGCCAACAGTTAGCAGTCCGTTCTTTAACGTCTTGTTAGGCTTGATTCCATTTGTCCCATGGCCACTTCCAAGAGAAAGCCAAATCCTCTAATATTTCTATAAAAACGTTATCATTACCTTTTACTTTTTTTTCCGCATATTGCTTACAATCTTCACGGATAAATAACCTAACCACATTAGTCCAACCGTTATCATCTTCGTTCGGAATAACCTTTGAGCTTTTAAGCTGAGGTATCAGCTTATCGAACCATTGGTTATTCTTATCTGCAACTTTAGCCATCAAACGACTAATATCCTGCGCTGTCGTAACTTCAACAACTTGTATTTCTTTTTTCTTAAAATTAATCGCAATAAAATCCGGTCGACTCCATTCTTTTCCTTTTTCAAGAACAATGAATTGCGGAGAAAGGAAAAGCCCTTCTCTCGCTAAGTAAGTCATTATAATTTGTTCGAATTCCATACGTCTCCTAAAAGCCTAACATTGTTATTAGCCGGAAAAAATCCGTGTTTAAACACGGATTCCTTCCATCTATCACGATTAATATTTTAGATACACTATCATCTTAGCTCAGCACACTCAACAACTAGGCTGATATTTTTAATAAGGCATATTAAAGCAAAAGTGGAAACTTTCCGTCTTTCACACATGTTGCTCTAAATATGAGCTATACTGTTTAAATAAACAGCATTACATAAAGGTACTGACCAATGAACTCACCTTTTTTATCCGACCTGAAAGCGAAAATGCGCCTCAAACGTTATGCCAAACGCACAATAGAAACCTACACTTACTGGATTAAAGCATTTATTAACTTTAATCACAAAGCTCACCCTGATCAGTGTCATAATCTGGAAGTAGAACAATTTCTCTCATATTTAGTCAATACCATGAATGTTGCACGGGCAACACAAAAGCTGGCACTTAACGCTTTGGTATTCTTGTACCGTGAGATCTTGGATAAGCCACTGACGTTAAAACTAAATTTTAATCGCTCATCGACTCAGCCTAAGTTACCTACGGTATTAACAACAGATGAAATCAGCCATTTACTTCTTGATGTTGATGCGCGTTATTCTTTGTTATGCAAGTTACTTTATGGCAGCGGCTTACGATTAATGGAAGCAATTCGTTTACGTGTGCAAGACATTGACTTTGATTATTTGTCCATTCAAATATGGAACGGTAAAGGTGGTAAACATCGAAGGGTGACCTTGGCAAGAGAATTGGTTGAACCATTAAAAAGTCAAATTCAAGCGACCAATTTATACTACCAATTGGATATGAAAAACGTCGAGTACCATGGCGTTTGGTTGCCATATGCCTTGGCAAGAAAATACCCCAATGCACCAAAGGAATTCGGTTGGCAGTATTTATTTCCATCCGCAAGGCTGAGTATCGATCCTGAAAGTGGTTTGTTGCGACGACATCATCTTGATGAATCTGGTTTGCAAAAAGCAGTTAGAGCTGCTGCCAAAAAAGCCAAAATTGTAAAGAAAGTGGGTTGTCATACACTTAGGCATTCTTTTGCGACACACTTGCTGCAACGTGGTACTGATATTAGAACTATTCAGGAACAATTGGGGCACAGCGATATTCGCACAACACAGATCTATACCCATGTGATCCAAGCTGGTGCCAACGGGGTACGTAGTCCATTAAGTGATTTATAGTAAACTATTCGTTCTCCTGTTGCTGTAAATACAGTGCAACATGGTATTTCTATTATCTTAGATATGGCTTTGATCCCCATGACTTTAAAAGGCCAAAAAAAGGGTCGGCAAATGCCGACCCTTTATCATCTATCATGTATCAATCTGAACGTTTAGTCGCAAGCACCAAGCGCAGTCCAAACAGACCATTGTCCGCTGTTGTCAGCCGGGTTTTCGTTCTGTGTCCACCAATTGGCTTGGTAAGCATTGCCATTATAGGCAACTTTTCCACCATTAAGATAAACTGCTGATGCACTCCATGTATCAAAACCACTACAGCCTGTTGGCGGATCAGTCGGATCAGTTGGGTCAGTTGGGTCAGTCGGGTCTGTTGGATCCGTTGTTCCACCTGAGTAGCTACCCGTTAAGGTCACGCCTGAGAAAGTGGCGTAAGCTTTAAGGCGAACATAATATGTACCACCTGATTGCGTACCTGTACAAGACTCACTGTTACCGTCTACATATGGACGACAGTCATAAGTGCTGTCAGTTGGTGTTGCGCCGAATCGAGTATACATATCAACGTCACCTGTACCACCGCTGGTAGTGATGCTGATACCGGTTGCGCCTGCTGGTACGTCTAGCGTATAAACAACGTCTTGACCCTGACTGGCACTGATGCCTGACACTGGTACGCCATTGGTCAATTCGCTGCCTGTTGGTGGATCAGTCGGATCTGTTGGGTCAGTCGGGTCGGTTGGACATGTACCAACACCTACCGCACACCATGCAGTACTTATCGCATTTTTCTCTGCTGCACCATAAAGTTCTTGTGCTGCTTGTTCTGTGGCTGTACGAGCGCCAGCGAACTGGGTGTTTGCATTCATATAAGTGGTTAATGCACGGTAAAAGATGTGCTCCGCTTTTAACATACCAATCGGAGATACCACCGCTGAGGTCTTGCCCCGAGGGTGAGAACCACCATCAACCAACAGTACATAAGCTAGGTTGGCAATACCCGAGTTCATGTGAACACCACCATTATCTGAAGAACCGGTATAACGCTCTGGGTAGTAATCATATGAGCGACCATCTTTGGTCGGGTTGTCCATATAACGCAAAGCTTTGCCTGCTTGGTTGTACAAACCGTCACCCAATAACCAAGTCGATGAAGTTGTGCCGTTTCTATAGGCTTCCGCTGTAACACCGAAAATATCTGACCATGCTTCGTTTAAAGCGCCTGACTCATTACGGTACACTAGGTTTGCCGTATTAGACGTCACACCGTGAGTAAATTCATGGCCGATAACATCAAAGTCACTGGTAAAATCTTTGTCAAAACCGCCACCAGCTTGACCATAAATCATTTGGCTGCCAGTCCAGTAAGCATTCGCCTCACCCAAATCAACACTAGAAACCAAAGCGTAACCACGGTTATCTAGGCTATCACGGCCATGCTTGTTTTTGTAATAGTCATATACCCAAGATGCACCATCATGTGCACGCTGAGCAGCTGCGTTGCCGCCACAAGTTTGGTTGTTAGTGCATAACAAAGTACCTGGCGCAGAGTTTGTGCTACCACCATTAAGTGTATGCGTTCTCCAAGACTTGGCAGAATGTACCTGTGGATGACGGCTGACCAAATCATTGCTGCTGACATCATAAAACATAATATCACGGCCAAAGTCTTCGCCACCGTTGTCCCAGCTTACTTCGAATTTCCATACCAGTTGAGTTTTGCCTGATTCTGGCAAATAAACATAAGCCAGCTCTGCTGCATCTTTAACTTCGCCAACTGCATTGGCGGCTTTGCTTGCTGGCGCACTGTTAACCGTTGAAAAGCTCTTAGTCACGTCAGCATTAAGCGCCAAGTTGCCAGATACGGCATAAATGTCGGCAGTAGGATTGATAATCAGGCTGTTTTGGCCTGGTTGCACATCAGCATGAACAACCATGCTAGCACCGTAAACGTTTAAACCATTGATGGTTTGGTTAACACGAGTATGTTGCTTGCCCAAGTCGTCAATCCACTGGTCGACAACTTTAAAGTCTTCGTTGCCATTGGCTTGATACGCTGGCTGGCTTGAAATCAGGCTTTTCAAAGTCGAAACGGTATCAACACCAGTTGTAACGCCTAACTGCCCTGAAACAAAAGCAGGGGCTCCAGCGACGTTTTGTACACTTACTTCAAAAGCATTGGCTGACGATGATGCCAACAAAATGGCAATGCTTGCGGCTAACGGCTTGAGTGTTTTCATCGGTGTTTTCATGGGTAGTGTCCTCATTAGATTGTTAGATTTATATTAACTATTCAGCGCACTCATCTTATCCACCATAACGGCGTTATTTTCGTACTCAAACAGTTACATATACTTATATGCGCCTATTTTCCGTGCGAAAATGCCTTGTTCTGAAGAAAAAGCTAAGCACGCTGAACAGTTACTATTTATATTATTCTATTAATTTGTATAGTTATTCACTCATACTTATATGTGTTGTTTTTATTTATGTTGTTCTACCTTACTATCAACCAAACTTTTAACGGGTTGCGATACTGCTGTGCTTGCGTTTGCTGTTTGTTGAAGGCGGGGAAACAATAACAACTCAAAAAAATATTTACAACCCGCTAACAATAACTTCAGTCGTTAACGCATTTACAACAACTGCAACGAATCCGTAAACTTTTATTTACGGCCGTTGTGGCTTTATCGGCTAAAAATGGGGGCCTAGTTGGGCTGTTTTGGAGTTGTTTTAAAGGTTTTTAACAATGAATAAAAATGCTAGATATAAGAAAATAAATTCTAGATTGGTTGATGAGTGAAAAATTGGTTGAATTCGATAATAATCATTTTTTGTCAAAGTTTTGTTTTTGGATAAATGAAAGATTTGTTTAAAAATCAAGTGATTATATTTTTAAAATATCTAAAATAAATCTAAGATAGATCTGTGTATGTTGAGAGTTTTATCTGTATTGTTGGTTTTATTTTGGATTTATTCATTGTTTTCAAACTGAAAGTGGGGTGCTTTATATGCTGTGATTTTATAAAAATATGCTGCTGTAAAGATTTATTTAACTGCTGAGTGGGTTTGTTCTGTGGTGTTGAGATAAAGCTAGTTTGGGCCGTCATTTGATGGGCGAGAGTGGAAAGTTATGATGACAGTTGGTCATTTTGAGGGAGAGTGATTAACTTATTATTAGCTTGTTTTAGCAATCAAATAACACTCGTTTGTAATGGTAATTGAGAATTATATGAATGTTTTTTACAATTTTCTGATTTTATTGATATGGTTTTTTAAACTATTTATGCAGTTTATTTGCATCTGATGTATAACTCGTTGCAGCTGCAAAGATAAAAGCGGGGACTCTCCCCGCTTAGACATTCAATCGTAAACCAATTTGAAACGACTTTAGTTAATCGTCAATGGCTGTAAGTTGATTTTAGCATTGCCGCTGGCACCGTAATGGTTAGTATAAGTGCTGTTTTTCATGATGGTATAAAATACATCAAGATAATCATCGTCATTGCTGAACCAGCCAGATGGCATGGCTTGAATCAGTGCCGCAGTGATTTTGCCCAGAACCGCAAGACCCTGTACTGTTGGATCAGGGATGGCAGCCATGATAGAACCCGCAGTATTGGCTAAAGCAACGGCCAATTCTTGATAGTTAGTGTTGTCATCGTGTTCCATCAGAATCATATCGGCAGCAGACCAGCGATAGCGATCCCAAAAAATCACAACTTGGTTAGGATAGTAGTTGGTATCTTTATGATCCAGATAAGGCATGTCAACCACGTCTAATAGTGGCGCTTCTCTGCTTGAATCAACCCCAGTGACGATGCCATATACTTCTGCTTTACCAGAAATCCAAGGCTCTTCATCATCGTTCAGAGAGATTTTTTTCAAAACTGAAGTTTCTAATGCTGCCACTGATGTGGTGGTTTGGGCAGATTGGGTGTCTTTTGTCGCAACCGATTTGCTGTCATTGGCAAAAGAGGCGAATACCGCTTTCATTTGCTTAAGACCAGCTTTAAGGTCTGATTTTGCGTTGATGTCGACCACCAAAACTGGACGTTGTGGCATCACATCTACGTCAAGCAAGTGAGTGTTACCTTGGCTATCAAACGCTTCAACGTACTGCCATTGTGATTCATCACCAGCAGGCTCAAAAGCAAACAAAGGTGTCATACCCTGTTCTAATGCACTTAACATGCTTTGGTCAGCCAGACGCAATTCAACCAAATTGGCGGTATCACTAGGATAACCTTTGGCACTAATCACGGCGTTTTTAAACTGATTAAACTCACCTAAATCTAGTGACAGCTTAGATTGGTTTAAGTCAGATAAAGTCTGCAGTGAAACAGATTGGTTGTTGGCGTTGATTTCACGCGCCAGTAATGGCTTTAATTGCTGATATTGCTGAGCAATGTGTAAAGCCGTGGCTCTTTTAAGCTGAGTGAAGTCGATGCTTTTGATGTTCTGCTGTGCATCGGTCGCTGTGGTGTCAATCGGTTTTAATTCAAGATTAGCGTTAGCGGATGAATTAAAAGATAAAGCGCCCAATACAATACTGCTTAGCATTGCGATAGATTTTTTGCTGGATAACATTGATAAGATCCTTATGTTAGTTGTTTTGTAACTATTGTGCGCACTCACCTTATCCACCATAACGGCGTTATTGTCGTACTCAAACAGTTACATTATTTTTATAATTTGATTTATTGTTTAGTCATTGTTTAATATTTGTTTCTTTAAAGTAAGAAAATGTAAACACTGTCTTATTTCGCAAACAGAATAAAGTCGTTTAGGGTAAAAGTAAACCTTTTTTAGAGTAAATACTTAAATAAAGTTTTATTATGTTGTAAAAGTGTTAATAAACAAGAGGTTGAATTAAGTGTGAAGAGGGCGTGTTATTTGATTAATCGTAGTTTGTTATGGTTGCTAGTAATGGCTTGTTTAAGCAACTTTTGTTCTTAGGAATGTGACTGGATAATTTGTGCGATTGCTTGATCAGCTGATATCTCGCCGTCATCTACCTTGCACATCAAATTAATGGCGTCTTGAGGAACCGTGGCTCCTGAAGATTGCGCAATGCTGGTTGTTAACGATACATTTGCAGGTATTGGTTGTGTTTTAAGCGATAGTTTGGTCTTTTGCAATGCTAACATAAGTCGAAACTCCTGATGAAAAACGTTTAATAAGCATATCATATATTTGATTAATCATTAAGCTTTGATATTGAATGATCGTACTCATCAGCAACCACCCCACCAGTGTAGGCTTGGTGTGATGTACCGCGCTTAAACAACATAACCCGCTACAATAGCTACACTACACTTGATTTAATCATAGGGATCTTTGTTTATGCGCTATTCGGTTTTATTTTTTCTATGCCTGTTTCTAAGCTTTGATGTTATGGCATCATTGTTGCTTTAATACCAGCAATAACCCATTTGCAGGATTAAAGCGATGAAAGTGTCAATATTTTGTCTGTTAGGTGTAATGGCTACAACCGGTTGCACACTGACAACATCCAGTAGTAAAAACAAAACCGTGGTGGCCGTAGATCCGGCTTTAGCACAGCCAACCACTGAACGTAATACTGTCGATTATTACACCCAAAAACTGGCGCACCAGCTGTATAACTCGGTGATCACCCTGAAACCCAGTGCGGGTATTGCCATCGGCACTTTTACTCAGGTTGACAGCTTAATGCTCAACTCGGATAAAAACCATCCTTTGCGTCTGCTCGGATTACAACTCGAAGAAGGCATGATGAGTGCTACGATCCGCCAGGGTTTAAAAGTCATTGAGTATAAAACCCGTAAAAACCTCACCCTTAAATCAGACCAAGACTTGATGTTGTCGCGTGATATCGGCCAACTGAGTGCATCCAATGAAATTCGTTACTTTTTGACTGGCACCCTGACTGAACAAGAAAATGGCGTGGTGGTGAATGCCAGATTGATTGACACCGATAATAATCAGGTGGTGGCTGCCGCGACAGATTATGTGCCAATTGATGTGTTTTGGCAGGAAAATAAAGTGAAGATGAAGCAAAATATGATTTACCGTACTGGCTATTAATTGCCGTTAATCGTTGCCTTAAGCGCGTAAGGCGAGGGGAGATACCATGAAACCATTCATTTATACACGTTTAGTGCCGAGTTTGATATTAAGTCTAGTGCTGTCCGGCTGCATTACCACGGGCAAAATGAGCCGTAATAGCCAGTCTGCCAAAGCAGATAAGATGATCAGCGAGAAAAGCACTGGTCAAGATAAACCACAGATGGCGCTGACAGAAGCACAGCCAGAGGCTGAACCCATCGTGACCAAACAAGAGACAGGTCCGTTGGCTCCAGTGGATTTAAGCCGTTTTTATGGTGCGCCGCAGGATAAGAATATCACCCATTATGTGCGCGGCATTATGCATGATTTGGTCGATAACCTGCATTATGTCAACGATAAAACCCCGATTGGCGTCACCAGTTTTGTCTTTTTGGATAGCGATTTAGATCAAAGTGATTTGCTCGGTAAACAGATTGCCGAGAGTTTTATTCACGAGGTGCATCAGTTTGGTATTCCGGTGATTGACTATAAAACTACAGATTACATTCGAGTCACCAAAACAGGTGATTTTATCTTCAGCCGAGACTTTCTCGACTTAAAAGAAGAGCAGCCGATTAAATATGTATTGGCAGGTACTTTGGTTAAACATCGAGGTGGTCTGTTGGTTAATGCCCGAATCATTGGTTTATTGTCAAAAGCTGTGGTCGCCTCAGCACAAGCGTTTATTCCCGAGAGCATTACCGACGGTTTATTGCCGAGTGTGAGTAAAACCAAAGTGGGTTTGATGCAGGGGGAGTAAAGCAGGTGTTCGTTCTAATATGATTTTAGGGCACCGATCAAACTGGGTAACAGTTGCCTTGTTTGATCGGTGCCGTAGGGTTGGTGCGACACTTCGACTTTTGCGTAGCGAAATGCGAGGCACGAGCAGCTCTGCGCACCACGACCCATTCGTTATAGTCCAACCATATTCTAGGTTGGTCTATGACTGCTAGCTCAATGGTGCGCAATGCTCCTCGTAACCTCGGACCGTGCTACGCACGGGCACCCTACGGTGATATTTTCGAATTTTGACAGTGAATGGAGCTTTCCGACACTTTCCTACCAGGCAAGTGGCAGTTGTTACCTTAAATGACGCGTCATGGTCAGGGCCGATTTTAAATACTGGTGCATCTACGTAAGTTGTTAATGAAGGGTTCTTGTCTAATTCGATCTGCGATAACAGCACATTTTATCGGTTTTTGGAAACAAAAACAATAAATCAAGATTAAAATAACCCATTCAGTGCTTGTTAAAAGCCAGCGAATACGAATATAATTGCCCCCGCAGTTAGCTAGCGACTATCGCTGGCAATCTTCTAAGTGTCCCCTTGGCACAGCTGGATAGCGCGGCTCCCTCCTAAGGAGCAGGTCAGAGGTTCGAATCCTCTAGGGGACACCATTTTTCATTAACGTTTCACTAGACTTTTAGTGCTTTCACGCTAGACTAAGAGCTAACATCAATAATAACCACCCTAGCCGCGATAAGTCGCGATATGCAAGTGAGCCTGAGATGAAAAAAACCCAAACGATTTCAACAGAAGATATTCTGTTAACCCTTTGTAATTCTGTTGGTAATGTATTAGGCAGCGCTACTGGTTGTGATATTACTTTTTCTCCGATGATCCAAAAAATTCATAAAACCAGCCTGCGCCCAGATATTGGCTGTTTTGTGTTGTTTGATGGCGGTTTCTCTGGTTTGGTAGTGATTAATTTCTCGGCCGAAGCGGCAATCGAATTATATCAAAACTATATGACTAACATGGGCATTCCTGAGTCTGAACTGGCCAATCAACATACCTCTGACGAAGTAAGTAATGTTATGGGTGAGTTGATGAACCAGATTCTTGGTGACTTTACTGGCAAAATTGGTAAAGAGCTGCAAACGTCAATCAATCAAAACCAACCGAAAATGCTGACGATTAATAAACAGGTGAATGTTTCAATTGATACCAGCCTTGATCGTCCGCAATCACGTCGAGTGTCTTTTTTCACTGCTAAGCACAATATTTTTTATCTTGAGTTGGCGATGGATAAAACCGAATTTATGAAGTTACATGAATTCGAAGCAGAAACCGATGACTTAGATCCGGATGCAATTATTGATAAAATGAATAATGACGCTAAGTCGGCAGACGAGAAAACGCCACCGCCGCCTGCCGATAATGACATTGATGATGACTTTTTGAGTCAGCTGGGATTATAGAGCGCATTGCTGATACCGTCATAAAGCTATAACAACAAACGCCGATGAATCATCATCGGCGTTTTCATT
>JBLGCB010000181.1:0-12223 GCA_047617105.1 Phenylobacterium sp.
TTTCTCGTTGGGTGGTTAAATCCTTGCCCTGCACCGACAGCAAACCATCGGGTCCTAGGGTAAAGGTGATCTCCACTGGCGAGCCTTTTGGCAACGCCTCGCCAAAAGATAACACCGCATGGCCAAACTCCTGATCGGGGTCTAAGTCAAACATCTGAGTGTGACCTTTTCGCTCACTGTTTTCGATACACCTGAGTTCAACGTTTTCTTGCGCTTCATGAAAGGTGGTAAATTGCTGAGTGATATTGACCGGCACCTGCTCATCTAGGGTGATCAGGTTATTGACCCGCTCTTGGGCCTCATCATTAAGCACCACAATGCCAAAGCTTTTTGAAGTAACATTGGTGATTTTGGTTTCAGTGATTTTTTTCAGACCAGGCAATGCCATGCCCTGATTAAGCGCGACTTTATGCTGCGCTTCACCAAGCTTTTGTTCGCTGACATCATCAAGCGTCACTTGCTCAACATTCTGACCGCTATCTTCTGCGATGGCAGTTTTAAGCTGTTGATCTAAAAAGCACTTATAACCAAATAACGCAGCGCCTTTGGCCACCGCCTGATTGGGGTCAAACAAACGGGTCGCAAAATCAAATTGACTGTTTAAATGACGACTCACTTGTGGCATATACGACGAACCACCCACCAGCAATAACTGGTCGATGTGGTCATAACCTTTGTCTTTGGCGACTTGCAGCTGAGTTTGGGTCAAGCTGATGGTGCGTTCGACTAGACTGGCGGTGATTTCTTCAAACTTATCGCGGGTCAGTTCAATCTTGGCCCGTTCACCTTCGTAGCTGACTTTTTCAATCATGGTTTCGCGGGTCGACAAGGCTTTTTTGCACTTCTCGGCAGAGTTCATTAACTCTTGCCAGGTTTCGGCATCTTCCATCAGTTCTTCAGCCGAGATGCCCGTTTGTTCAGCAAAATTCTCAGCAAAATAACTGGCCAGTGCTTCGTCCCAGTCACGGCCACCCAACTGGTGATCGCCACCGGTGCAAATCACTGAGATTTCACCTTGTTTTACCGCAATCACACTAATATCAAAGGTACCACCGCCCAAGTCATACACCAATATCACCTGCTCTTCTGCTTGCTCCATGCCATAAGCAATCGCTGCCGCGGTGGGCTCAGGAATAACATAAAGCACATTCAACCCTGCCAACTCACCGGCTTGTTTGGTGGCTTCTTTTTGATTAACACCAAAATAGGCGGGCACGGTGATCACCACATCTTTAATCTCATGCCCGGTATTGTTTTGCGCATCTGCCACCACTTTGCGCAAAATATGCGAGGCAATTTCTTGCGGGGTATAACAATGCCCCTCGTGCTCGGTTTCCCATTCACTGTCACCCATCACCCGTTTGACCGTCGACACCACTTGTTCAGGGTGTATTTCGGCCACTTCTTTGGCGGTTTCACCAACCACGATATTGTCTTTGCTTTCAAAATACACCACCGAAGGTGTGGTGAGGTTATTATCTGAGTTGGGCACTACCACCGACTTGCCATGTTCATCCACATACGAAATACAAGAATAAGTGGTGCCAAGATCAATGCCGTAAATTTGATTATTATTCATCACTGCTGTCCTCATCGCTGCGGCTGAGTTTGCTGTGTTGTACAGCCCATTCAACATCAAGGGTAGCGCCAGAGCCAACCACCAATCGCGGTTTTTCACTGCTATCCAGTTCAACCTGTGGCGTTTGAGTTTGTTCAGCGACTTGCTCAGCTATCTCCTCAACTATGGCTTCAAACACATACACATCAACCCGTTCTTTTTTAATCAGTTCATTGCCCTGTTCAAAACCCGGTCTTACTCGGCTGGCGATGGTGCCCGCTTGCTGTTCATCAGCAGTGGTCACCTTGTTGACGGCACGTTGTCGTCTGGGTTCAAATTGCGCATCCTCAGCAGTGAATGTTGCTACGCCATTTTGGTCGAGCAAGATTTCAACATCTTCGCCAATGCCATTGATGGCTTTTAAAAACAATTCTGGGGTTAACGCGTCGGGAGATTTTTTCGTCAATGCACTGACCAGCTTGCCAATATCATCGTGCATTCGAATCAAGCCATTGACCAATGGCCTGTTGGTGCGAGCAATCAAATCGGCGCGATACTGTTGTAACTCGCCATGCAGACGATCGATTTGCAGCTGTTTGCTGGCATCATAAGCCAACTTATCGGCAAAACAGGCAAACAACTTGGCGGCATTGGCTTCACTGGTGCTTTGCAATTCGTTGATCATGGATAACAACTCAGCATTGCTTGCGCTACTGCCGGGTTGTTGGTTATTTTGCTCATCGCTTGGCTGGACTTTTTTCTGACCCAATTGGTCTTGCAGGTCTTCTTGTAGGTTTAAGTTAAAATCTAAAACGGGGTCTGAACTCATCGTCATCTATCCTCTACTATAATAATGCATAGCCTCAGGGATTTGAGATCCGGCACACACAAATCCAATCGCGGGGTAAAAATATCGGCCACGCTGGATGAAGTACAGGCTTTTTTTCTGAAAGTGAAAATGGATACACAGAGTGTGTAAATGGGGTGAGAAACAGACCCAAATAAGGGGAGCTGTTAGGATTGCAACCACTTGCTAATCATATCAACATTTATCCTATGCCCCGAATTTAAACCTGCTTTTTATACAGTAATAAGTAGACCATTACCCACGTCCTGTTATACTTGTATAATCAAGCCCCATCGGTATTTTGAAAAGGAGGTGCATATGATTAAGTTTAAGTTCAATAAAGAAAAAGCAGCAGAGATGATGATTTATATCATTTCCAAGGTGCCCGAATGCGATAAGCATACGTTGATGAAAACCTGCTTCTTCTCTGACATGAATCACCTAGAAAACTACGGTCGTCCAGTCACCGGAAATAGCTATATCAAGATGAATTATGGTCCTGCCCCATCTGAAATCTACAAAATGATTCAGCACCCACTCCCCGACGAGAGCTACATTACTGTCAATGGTTACTCACTAGAAGCCAAGCGCGAAGCGAACCTGAAGAAACTGTCCAAATCTGATGTTAAGAGTATCAATTACGCTATTGACATGTTGTCAGATATGGACTTCACAACACGCACAGCCGTAAGCCACGGTCACGCCTGGCAATCTACTGATTTAAATAAAACAATTGAGTTCGAAGCCATGCTAGAAGAAATCGGGGATAAAGAACTTTTGCAATACGTGCAGGACGCTAATGTCGCTTAGGCTAGGGGACGTATTATACCGATGGGTAAACTTCGCACAAAACCCTCATCATAAATTCTTTGTGCTAGTCGCTAAAAAACCCACGATTCGTAACTGTTCAGAGCGCTTAGATTTCGCTTCAAAACAAGGCATTTTCGCACGGAAAATAGGCGCATATAGGCATATGTAACTGTTTGAGTACGAAAATAACGCCGTTATGGTGCGAAAGATGAGTGCGCTGAATAGTTACAACGATTCTTCTTTATTAATTCAGATATTAACCCGTTCATTTTACGTAGCCCCCAACTCACAGCCCAACAAGTTGAAGTTCCATCAGCCGAGCATAGATTTTTGTCTCATGATTCATATGCCAGCTGTATAGGGACAGTAGATACAATGGAAATTAGAAATCTCAATGATTTCAATCTGAATCCTGAAATTGACATCAAAGGCGCTGTTAGCCATGACGTGCTAATAAAAATTTACAATGCCGTAGTTGCCAACGAAACCATTGATGAAGAAATTCGAGAAGACATTGAAAATCAATTAAAGAACGAATTAGATTCAAGGCATTGAATTCAATCGACAAACTGCCCCGCCAGTTTATGCAAAAACTGCTGATTTTCAATCACCAATTGGCCATTCACAATGACATGTTCAACCCCTGTTGAGTATTGGTCCCAGCGAGAGAAGTCTGCTTTAGGGGCAAAGTTGTCTGGGTCAAAGACAATAATATCGGCTTTAAAACCGGGTTGAATGCTGCCCCGGTTCGATAAGCCCAAAATATCTGCGGTTTGACTTGAGCTGCGCCGAATAAAATCGGCGATGCTTAAGGTCTTTTTTTCTACCACATAGGTCTGATACTTTTTGGCAAAGCTGGCGTATTTTCGCGGATGCCCGTTAGTGCCATCCGATGACGTCACCACCCAGGGTTGGACCATAAAACGTTCAACATCCGCGGCCGACATATTAAAAGAAGCCACGCGAATATCACCCAGTTGCACCAAAGCTATCGCGGTATCCACCGGGTTTAATCCTCTGTTGGCCGCAATTTGCGCCAAGGTTAAACCAACAAGGCTACTCTTACCTTCACTACTCTTACCTTCACTACTCTTACCTTCATCGCCACTCTTGCCCTCAAAGGCGGTCACCAGTAACGAATCAGCCCCGCCTCGACGGCGAATATTCTCAGCCACCTCAGTACGAATTTTGGCGCTTAATGAGGGCTGATTAAGGCGTTGATAAAACGCTGCTTTAGAATCGGCCATCACCCATTTGGGCATCACCGCGCTGTGTAATTTGGTGCCTGACGCCAACCAAGGATATTGGTCCGCCGAAATACTCACACCCTGCGCTTGCGCCTGCTCAATTTTGCTAATGGCGGCTTCACTTTGGCCCCACACATCCACTCCTAGGGCTTTAATATGCGCCAAATGCAGATGAATATCCGCCGCCGTCGCAATCTCAATGGCTTCATCCAATGCCGCGCTAAAACCGATATTAAAGGTGCTTTCATCACGTAAATGGGTATCATAAATGCCCTGATGTTGGCTGGCGATTTTGGCCAAAGCCACCACTTCTTCGGTGCTGGCAAAACTGCCCGGCACATAATAAAGCCCACTCGATAAACCCACCGCCCCAGACTGCATCGCCGTATCCACCAGAGTTGCCATGCTCGCCAACTCTCCTGCGGTGGCATGACGTTGTGCCCGGCCCATCACTTGTTCTCGCACACTGCCATGGCCGACCAATAACGCGGTATTGGTGCCAATGCCGTTTTTTGTCAACAACTGTGCCATCGCTTTAATATCCACTGGCCCACCACCATCATTGCCATTCACCACGGTGGTCACGCCCTGGGTTAAGTAGTTCAGATTGTGGTTTTTATCTTCGCTTAACAGCTCAGCCAAACTATGAGTATGAGGGTCGATAAAACCTGGGCTGACGACTTTGCCACTGGCATCAAGCTCTTTTTTGGCCTTAATGTTATGCTTGCCGCTTTCATATAAACCACAAATCCGCTGTAAGCAAATGGCGATATCCAGTGCTTGCGCTTGCGGGTTTTTACCGGTATTATCACCTGTAAACACTTGGCCATTTTTAATCAGCAAATCTGGCGTCATTGTCGCGCCCGGCACCGTGGCCAGCATCGTTTTCATTAAGGTATTGGCGGCACTAACCGCCACTTTATCAATAAAATCCAGCTTGCTGTTATCACCCATCTCATAGGTGATGGCGTGAGCCTTAAACTGGTCGGCAAAATATTGTTTAAACACCCCTTTGCCCGGATTGTTACCAGGTCGTTGCACCACGGCAAAATCCGGATGCGCTTGGTCTAGGGCATTAAGCCAGTCTTCAACTAGGGTCGGGTTTTCAACCCCATAATCAGCTGGCATGGTATAAAAAATATCTTTATGAGTAGAATGAAAATCAACCGCCATCGACAAATGTTGCCCCTGACTGACCAGTGTCGATAACGCATCATTGATAGCCGCCACCTCAGGCTGGTTAAAGTCTTTCCAGTCACGATTCAAATCAACGCCATTGGCATTATGCCGCCAATTGCCTAAATAAACCCCATCAGGATTAACATTGGGCACCACCAGCAGATTAAACCGTTGTCTGAATTGCTGTGCCAGTGCAGAGTCAGACAACAAAGTTTCGGTAAAAGGCATTAACGCCATGGCACCGGTGACCTCAGGCGGATGCTGGCGACCCAAAATCACCAACCACTCGGTGCCTTGGCCCTGGGTTTCGAACTTAAATAACGGCCGTTGTTGCACCGACCAGCCGACAATACTCTGCTTCACTTTTTGCTGGTCGGCCAGCTTTTTACCCCAATGATAATACTGCTGACTTAACAGCAAAGCCTGGGCTGAAATCCACGTAGGTTGATGATCGACATCAAGCTTAAAGCGTAATTCTTGGTCGTCAATCAAGTGCTTTTGCAACTGCCAGTCAAGGCCATTGCGACTGACTTTGGGCGGGTAGCGATGCTTACTACCCTGGACCTTCATCACCACCTCAATACGCATCGGTGATGACGAGGTGACTTTAAAACCATACCAAGCGCTATCATTAATCGGCGTGTTCTCGGGTTTAAGGGTTAATAAATAACGGTTTTCACCGAGTTGCTGACAACCATCCAACCGACCCCCGGCAAAATTACGGTCAAAAGTCACTTGTTCAAACGAACACGTTAATTGCTGTACATGCGCCGCACAGGCGGACAACAGCAATAAGCAAAAGGTTATCAATATTCTCATCATTTGTTTGCCAACCTGTTAAAACTTTTTGTTAATATTCAAATAAAAGTAACGCCCTTTATTGGCATGGGTACTGCTGTTATAACCAAAGGTATTGTCGGCAAAAGGCGGTTCTTTATCGGCCAGATTACGTATTCCCATGGTGACGGCGGTTTGATTTAACCACCCCTGTTGCTCAAAGCGATAGTTAACATAAGCATCCATCGTTGACCAGCTATCCACCACATAAGTCACGTCTTCACCTGCGTCATTGGTGATTTGCAGCGAAGTATCTTCAAAATCGCTAATGTATTTGTATTTTAGTCCCGCGCCCCACTGATTCATCTTCCAGCCGATTGACCCATTGCCACGCCACTGTGGACGACCATTTTGTCGCACTAAATCACCGGTGCCCGACAAGTTCACGTCTTGGCCATCGTACTTCACGGCATCATTACCCGCGGCCTGCGCTGCTTGGACAATTTTGCTGACCTCATCAACCCCTTGCTCAAACTGGCTTAATTTGGCCGCATTGAGTTTAAGTTTAAATTGACCCAGTTCAGTTTCAAACTCATAACTGACACTAAAATCAATGCCCTTCACTTCTCGCGGTAACAGGTTGTTATAATCATTACGCACCTCGACGATTTCATTGGTCTCATCACGAACCACCAAAGGATTCGACGACCCTTGGCTGCGCAATAAAGCGTCATATAAAATATGGGTTTGGCTATTGAGTAAACCCACCACACCCTGTTGCTTGATTTGCCACCAGTCAATGGTCAGCGTTAACGCCTCGGTTGGTTCAATCACAAAACCCCAAGAGAGGTTTTCACTTTCTTCCGGTTTAAGCTCGTCACTGCCATTACGCAACTCTAATACGCCTTGGCGAACATTAAACACCGGATCGCTGCGGGTATTGACCCGCGAGACGTCTTTGGCCACCACCTGAGGTAAACCAGGGGCTTTAAAGCCTTCGGCCCACGAAGCACGCACATTAACCTTATCATTTACTGCCCAAAACAAGGCCACTTTGGGTTTTAAGATATCGCCGACATCTGAAAAAGACTCGTAACGGGCGGCAATTTGCATATCTAAACGGTCAACCAACGGCAAACCTTCGAGCAATGGCACTGCCAACTCCGCATAGGCAGACAACACATTACGACTGCCCGCCGCATCAGGGGTTGGACTACTGCCCAACACTTCACTGGCCCCAGGATTGGTTTTATTGCCGACAATGTCGATAAAAGGCGAGCCGCCATTTAACCAGTCGCTACGCACATCAAAGAAGCTTTCATAACGGTATTCGGCTCCTACGGCAAAACCAACATCACCGGCAGGTAAGCTGATTAAATCACTGGTGGAGAGTTTAAAATCCCATAATGCCAGCTCGGTTTCACTTTCTCGTTCAACGTTAATCTGAAAACTGTCGATCACCGCTTGCGGATTTGGTGTGGCATCTCCCGCGGTGATATTGGCGGTATCGGCACCATTAAATAAATTGTAGCCAGTGGCGGCATCAGTACTGTTCACCGCCTGTTGAAATAAGGTGGTGCTGATACGATTGGTGCTGTCAACGGTATTGGCTTTAGAATACAGTACCGCAGACTCCCAATCCCAATCATCATAATAACCGCGCAATCCCGTTAATAAGCGATAGCTGTAATCTTTAACATTCACATGGCGAAAACCCGCATCCACCGGACGATAACGACGCACCGTCACCTCTTCACCAAACGGATTAAAATAAGCATCTGCGGCCACGGTAAAACGTTGGGTTGATAAGTTATCACGGCGTTCACGGGTGCGGTCAGCCTCTGCTTGATAATAAAGCCCCTCGGCAAATAGCTCAATCTCGTCATTAATGTCATGATTAAGCAACGCATAGAGATTGCCGCGAGAAACATCTGAGGTTAAAGAGCGGGCGCTATTGCGATTATAACGCTGGGCACGACTTTCACCGCTGGTAATACTGCCACGATCAACACAAACTCCCTCGGTGGCGATGGCCGTGGTTGGGTTGCTATATTCAGCTGAATTTTCACAACCGGGTTCGGTGTCGGGTTGCAGGTGAAAAGTGCCCAGCGTGGCAGAGCTAAATTCGCCCCATGGGGTGCCGGTTGAACGATTATCTAACTGGCTATCGCCAATAAAGTCTGTCGGCACCGCTGAATATTGACGTAAATCTTCATCGGCGGCATAGGCTCGCTCATTGGCCATAATACCGTTACGCTGATAATAGCCGCCTGATAACGTTAAATGGGTGCGTTGGTCATTAAAGTAAAAACCACTGGCACCGCTTAGATTCATTTGATCTAAACTGGTGCCCTCTGAAGTACCATAATTCCAGCTTAACTCTGAACCTTCGTAGTCAGTTTTCAGGGCGTAATTAATCACCCCGGCCACCGCATCCGAACCATAAACAGCCGCCGCGCCATCACGCAACACTTCCACCCGATTTAGCCCTTTCACTGGCAATGTATTGGCATTCACCGTGGTGACTGGCACCAGGTTTTCTGCTTGAGTGCCAGGATGCAACACCAAGCGACGACCATTGAGCAAGGTTAAGGTATAACCTGTGCCAATGCCCCGTAGGTTAATCGATGATACATCTCCTCTGGCACCATTCACCCCGCCACCAACCCGCTCACTGGTGAAATTCACTTCACCCACTTGCGGAATTTCGGCCAATAACTCAGCACCAGTGATGGCCCCGGTATTGTCAATATCCTCTGCGGATAATGCGCTAACGGGTAACGCCCCGTTATCGTGATTGGCTTTGATGTTTGAGCCAAGTACGCTGATACGTTCAGGTTTAGGGCTTTGTTTGGCCGAGCTTTCTTGTGCATAAACCGGTCGAACCGATAAGCTCGATAACGTGGTTAATATACATAAGCTGAGGTAAGTTAGTTGATGCTTGCCATTGGTACTTTGTTTCATGTGTTTCATGATTCTCACCGTTAATTTTTTATATCATCTTAATGCCTCTACCTTGAACAAAAAGCGTGGTTGATACAAATCACTGTTCATTACTCGCCTATAACCTAAGGTTATGGCTATACTGGTTAAAACGAAATTACTTGGCCACCTTTAGCTGGTAAATTAACAAAATAATGTCGTCAACCTTAAAATAAACAGAGACAAAGACAAAAGATGCGCAATAATAACTTAATCGCTTTGGTGATCTTAATAACGGGTTTATGTTCAGCCATTTTCGTTCATCACAAGGTCGAAAAAACCTGGCTAGAACAATCATATATTTATGATGTTTACACCACCGACAATGGCCAGCAAGCCTATACATTCAAAGATAAAGAACAAATTATTGGTCAGGTGATCAACTATGAGGATTCCAGCTTAAATCAAAAAAACCTCAATAACATCACCATCAAACCAGACCTCGAGGAGCAGTGGGTCAGCGATAAACAGCAATTAAAACTGCTTAAACCCGCCTTTCATTTTGGCCTATGGTCATTATTGCCCGCTTTAATTACCGTGGCCCTGTGTTTAATCACCCGAGAGCCATTAACCGCGCTGTTTAGTGGCATAGTGGTGGGCGCAATCATGTTAGGCCAATTTGATTTAACCGACAAAGTGATTATTCCCAATCTAGCCAAAGAAGGCACTGCGGCTTTACTGTTGCTGTATCTGTGGTTATTGGGCGGGTTACTGGGTATTTGGTCAAAAACCGGTGCCGCCCAGGCATTTGCTAATTATATGACCGACCATTTTGTCAAAGGTCCCCGCTCGGCCAAGTTAGTATCGTGGGGTCTGGGTATTTTGTTTTTTCAAGGCGGCACCATGAGCACCGTACTGGTGGGCACCACCGTCAGACCGTTGGCAGACAAAGCCGGCGTCAGTCATGAAGAAATGAGTTACATTGTTGATTCTACCGCCTCCCCGATTGCTTCGGTCATCGCCTTTAATGCTTGGCCTGCTTATGTACAAGCGTTGATATTTGTCCCCGGAGTGGCTTTTTTGGCCACCGAAGCTGACCGCTTAAGCTTCTTTTTTAGCAGTATTCCCTTCAGCTTTTATGGTATTTTTGCGGTCATTGGCACCTTGTTGTTAAGCCTTAATATCACCACATTCTCGGGTAAACGTATTCGCGATGCCCATCAACGCGCAGCAACCACCGGACAACTCGACGCCCCAGGCGCTAAACCATTAAGTGCCAAAGAACTACAATGCGTTGAGGTGCCTGCGGGTTATCGCCCTCATGTATTAGAATTTATTTTACCCCTGACCACCTTAATCACCATTGCTGTTGTCACCTTTATTTATCTGGGTTCACCCAAAGTCAACTGGGCCTTCGGCACTGCATTATTGTTATCAGCCTTTATTGCCCTGGCCAAGGGTATGGCTTTAACCGATGTGGTTGACGGTTTTGGCAATGGTTTAAAAGGCGTGGTGCTAGCGTCGATGATATTAATGCTGGCGGTGATTGTCGGCAGTATCAGCAAGGAAATTGGCGGCGGATTATATCTGGTGTCGCAATTGGGTGAAACGCTGCCCTTTTGGTTATTACCGCTGATTTTACAGCTGATAACCATGGTTATCGCTTTTTCGACTGGCACCAGCTGGGGCACTTACGCCATTGTTTTTCCTTTGGCGATGCCATTGGCTTGGGCCATAGCGCAATCTCAAGGGTTAGACAATCCAGAGCTATTTATGATGGTCAGTTTTGCCACCGTGCTCAATGGCAGTGTTTATGGTGACCAATGTTCACCGATTTCAGATACCACCATCCTCAGCGCCATGACCACAGGCTGTGACCTAATGGATCATGTGAAATCTCAGCTGGTACCCGCAACCCTAGCCGCAAGTCTTGCTGCTATATTATGGACATTAACAGTTTACTTTTTTGCCTGATTGGTGTTGTGGGAGCGGCGTCCCGCTGTAACGACAGCCCGGCACGAATCTTTGGAGATGAAACATGCGTTTAAGACATATTGAAATTTTTCATGCGATTTATACCACCGGGTCGATGACCAATGCGGCGAAAATCTTGCACGTTTCGCAACCTTCGGTGAGCAAGGTATTGTCACACGCCGAAATGCAACTGGGTTTTAACTTGTTTGAACGAGTGAAAGGTCGCTTAATTCCGACCAACGAAGCAGACATGTTATTTGCAGAAGTCGATAAAATTTATCAGCAAATGCGCGCGATAAAAAATACCGCTGAAAACATCAAAAAATCTGAGCATGGCACCATCAACCTAGGGCTAACCCCAGCGCTGGGTTTTGATGTTATTCCCAAAGCCATCACCAACTACCACCAGCATTATCCCAACGTTAATTTCGATATTCAAACCGTACATAACGACGCCGTTATGCAGGCATTACTCGAACATAAATGCGATTTGGCGATTTTATTTTCGCCTAGTCCCATGCCCGGGGTGATCTCAACCGAACTGGCTCAGGCTGAAATGAAAATTGTTTACCCCAAAGACAGCATACCCGGCAATCCACAGCAGTTAACCCTCAGTCAAATCAGCCAATTTGAGTTTATCGACATCTCAGATAGCGGACCATTAGGGGTGTTGTTATGGACCAGAATTATGGAAGAAGATGTTAACCTTAGCTCAACCCTCAAAGTGCAAACCTATTTTATAGCCACCCGATTAGTCGCCCAAGGCACCGGCGTTTGCGTGGTCGACCAATATACTGCCCAAGGCAACCTGTCTGACAATATCGCCATGGCCTCTTTTGACCCGCCACTACACTTTTCTATTCATGCGCTGCACTTAGAAAACCGAGGATTATCGAAGGTCGCCGATTC
>JBLGCB010000182.1:0-12202 GCA_047617105.1 Phenylobacterium sp.
TGCGACTACCACAGAGCCACAGAGAGCGCAGAGGCAACGCAGAGGAAGAAAAAGCATTTTTTGATTTGTTACCCTAAATTGCAGTATATGGTCAGAGCCGATTAAGCTTATCGAGGATACCTATACTTCTAGATTTGATGAATTGGTTGTCAAGCTACATCAAAAATACCAACAAAAAGTAGTGCTACTCATTGATGAGTACGACAAACCCATTCTCAATAACCTCAATAAACCCGCATTGACTGAAATAAAACAGGTTATCGCCGCTTTTTATGGTGCGGTCCGACGTCTCGGGATAAACCACTGGATGAACACCTGAAATTTGTCTTTATCACCGGGGTATCAAAGTTTGCCAAAGTGTCTATATTTAGTGGCATGAACAGTCCTAGGGATATTTCAATGAGCAGGCAATATGCCACCCTTTGTGGCATCACCCAGCAAGAGTTGGAAGATCATTTCGGCCAAGTCATTGATGAACTGACCAACCAGCAGTCATTGGATAAATCGCAAATGCTGGCCAAAATCAAACACTGGTATAATGGCTATTTTTTTGAGGAAAATGCTGTCAGTGTTTATAATCCTTACTCATTGCTTGGCTTATTCGTTGACCAAACATTCAAAAATTATTGGTTTGCCGAAGAGATCGCCGATGACCCCGACTTCCCTGTAGTGAGTCCTGTCGGCGTCCCAGCCTCCACCTCAGGGGGACAAAAGCTGCGGGCACTCGCTTCCGGCCCCCTTCGCCCAAGCTTCTTAATGACTTTATTAAAAAGCAAAGACTATGACTTAAAAAATCTGACTCAATTTTGAATTGGTGAAGGTGCTTTTGAAGCCTATGAAGCTGACGAAATGGAAATTGAATCGGTATTTGTCCAAACGGGTTATCTGACGATAAAAGGGTATGACGGTACGCTTTATACTTTGGGTTTTCCCAATTATGAAGTGAAAAAATCATTTTATGATTCTCTGACGGCCAGTTATGGACACCTTGGCAAAGGCGCGGGGTGAGTGGGAACAAATAAGCGAATACTTGGAGCTTTTCTTTTTGTTCCCGCGAAGTGGAGAACAGGATGTTCGACAGGGCAAACCTTTATGGTAGAACTCACTGAACATATAAATGCCGGGCGATTGGAGGACTTTTTTACCACCCTTGGCGCTTTTTTTGCCAACATACCTTATGACCTAAACGTCAACCTCGAAAAATATTATCAGTCATTGTTTTATGCCATTTTCACTTTGATTGGCTTTAACATTGAAGCAGAGGTTCACACCAATCAAGGCAGAATCGATTGTGTCATACAAACCAGCGATACTATTTACATTATCGAATTCAAACTCAACGACACTAAATAAGCCGCGATGCAACAAATCCTCGACAACAAGTATCCGCAAAAAAAGCCAAAATAGCAGCAAAGAAGTTGTTTTATTGGGTGTCGAGTTTAATCAAAAAACCCGTAATATTGGTGAGTATATTAAGCAAAAAGCTTAGTTTTTTACTGGTACTTTAGTTGTCTTCCATAAATAAGCAACCTGACCCCTTTGCAGTTGATAGACCCGCCTGGAATGTGGTTGGACGATGACGAATGGCTCATGGTGCGCAGAGCTGCTCGTACCTCGCATTTCGCTACGCGAAAGCACCCTACGTAAAGGCGGTATGTGGCTGACCCTAACCCCTGCATACTCAACAACGGTATGAGGACTAGAACTACAACACTAATTGCTGTGCTTTGGTTTTCATGGTTAACACTTTGCTTTGGATCTTGGCGATTAATGCCCTAAACTCAGGCAGGTCTTGCATATCTTTAAAGGCAGGGTCATAACTTAAGCGTTTGTAATTGACCCAACCAACGCCAAAAGCGCGATTAAGCCAAGCGATAGATTCAACATGAGATTGCTTTATGGCGTAGATGCTGGCTATGTCGGCATAATTACCCGGCCATTCATCACCTTCTGTGAGCATCAATTGCGCTCTGCTCAGGGCTTGATTGAGGATATCGTTGGCTTTTGCTTGTTCACCTTGCAGCCAATATATTTGGCCCACTCTTAATAAAGCATAGTGAGTCCGTTTTTTATCTTCTTCTGACTCGCTGATTTGTCGGAATAATTTTAATGCTTTGGCATATTCTCCAGTCACAAGGGCCACATCACCAGAGGCAATGATAATATCGGTGTTATCCGGTAAGATTGTTTGGCCTTGCGCGACAATATCAATGGCGGCATCCAAATCACCTGAAGCCAAGTAAAAATAAGTTAGTGCATGATAAAGATGGTAGTAGTCTGGCCGCACACTTTTGACTTTTTCAAACCATTTTAAAGCGTCGCTTTGCAAACCAAGGTGGCTTAACGTCTCTGCGACATGTAAAAAAACAATCGCATTGTTTGCGTCTAGCTCTAGTGCTTTGAGGTGCCAAAATAGTGCCTCATCTAACCGCCCTAACTCCTTAAAATGAAACCCAGTATTACTGATGGCGGCAAAATTATTCGGGTCTATTGCTATCGCTTTTCGATAGGTCTCTATCGCTTTAATGAACCAGCCTTTTATTGAATAGGCGTGACCCAATGCTTTGTATGCAGAAGAAACATTGGGATCTAATGAAATGGCATACTGTGCGGTGATGATGGCCTCTTTCAAATGGCCAACCAACGATTGAGCGTCGCTCAGTGCGGCGTAGGCTTTAACAAACTTTTTGTCTAACTCAATCGCTTTGTTAAATTGATTAATGGCAATTTTTGCGTCTTCAACTCGATATCGATAATAGTATTCAAGACCGCTGGTATAATATTGATAGGCTTGGGTAGAACTGGTGCCCATCTCAACACTGGTGAGTTCAGTCTTTGCTTTAACTTGGGGTTCTGATGCTGATTGCTGTTTTGATAGGAAGTGGGTCGCTATAAGAGAAATGAATACTACGACTGATAAAGCTGCGACGCCAACCAACCAAGATGCTCTACGATGTGGTGCTTGTTGTACGTCTTGAACTGCTTGTGCTTTTTGAATGGCTTCCACTTTCTGACAATCTAACCGATAACCTCGTCCTCTGACCACTTTAATGTAACTTTCACCTAGATCACCAAGTGACTCTCGCAGTCTTTTTACTGCCTGTTTCACGCTTTGTTCGCTAACAACTTTACCTGCCCAAAGCTCGCTCATCAGTTCTTGTTGCGATAGGGTATTGGGCCAAGCTTTGGCAAGCACCAGCAAAAGATCAAGACTTTGCTTGGTCATATCGACCTTTTCATCCTGCCGATAAACCTGCCACTCACCTAAATCAATGGTCAGTTCATCGAGTGTAAACTTATCTGTTAAAGACACTGACACCAGGCTTCCTTAATAATAACAGCGGATTGAAACACGAAAAGACTTTGATTGAACCATTTTGTTTTTATGGCGATAGCGCATTAATTACCTTAGAAAAGGGTGTTTTGTGTTCTACAGTAAATTAACATAATATTATTTATGTATTAACAACAATCACCATATCAGCAATTTCCACCAGAAACAACCCGTTATTTTGGCTGCTAATCATATTTTAGGGCATCAAGGACAGGCAGCGGCCACACTCAAATTAGCCTGTTGATATGAAGGCGTCTGAGGAATAGCAATATCGACATCATTCAGTTGATCAACCGCCAGAACCCCTGAAGTTAGTTGAAAATCCAATACATGCCCGCCACCAGAACGGTCAGCAGTAATAAAGTGCATATGTAAGCCAGGCACGCTCATGTTGGTGGTAAAAGTCGGGCTGTAAAAACCCACCATTGTGCCTTTCACCTTTGACCACTGCGTTTTCTTCTGAGGTGCTGCACATAAGTACGTATACGGTTTTCGTTGTTCGAAATAGGTTCGCGTTTCTAGCTGTGAAAATTCACCGGTGATGGTAAAGGCATAATAACTATTCTTGGTCGAACCATTGGGGGGCACATAATCCGCTAGCTTAGCGAATGTCAGGCCAGGCGGTAACACATTGTGGGTTTGTGGTTTGAAAGGACTGATGCTGAGCCACGCCATGGTGTCAGTATTGGTCATCACATTGACCCCACCTGACGCGCTGAACTGGTAGAAAATACCGTCAATGGCCAGTCCCTCACCATTGAGTTTATCCCAAGCCATAAGACCTTGTTCACCGTGCTGTCGTGCCGTTTTGACCGTCGTGATACCATCGAATTGGCCATTAAGCAGGCCAATAACCGGACTGTTTTGCCACACTCCCGTAGCAGCGCAAGAACCCATGGTTAAACACAGCAACAGTGTCAACAGACCATTATGACGAGATTGTTTCATTTGATTATTACCTTTATTTTAAAACATCAGCATAGTCAAAAAAAATGACTTTGTCACTTATCAGGCCCAGTTCTTTATCAACGCCTTTCTTGAGGCACTTTTCTACCTCAGATATCACAGAATTAATCATTACAATTTATAAGCATATGTATTCCAAATGATAATTTTCACACATCGGCATATCAGTGCCCGACCGGGCCTACTGATATTACGCTTCAGCGGGCTGAACCGTACTTGTTACCTGCCGTCGCTGCCAAAAGGGTGCTTGCGGCCAGCGTTCTTCCTGGCCATAAAATTGTTGCCTTAGGGTCAGATACTGGTTGAATTGATTATCCAAGTCGGTATGAAACTGCTGTATCAGTGATTGCTGACTGTCATCTTCCTCGTTTAAACAGGCGCTGATCACATTCGCGCCATGACAAGCAGATGACAAGGCAAAACCAATGCCCATTGAAGAGATCGGATCAAAGGCACAAGCGGCATCACCAATGGCAAGAAAATTCGTTTGGCTGGCAAAAGCGCTGGTTTGACTGTAGGCCGGGCGCACCCAAGGATGTGGTGCGGTGACCTTGGTGCCCACCACCAGTTTTTTGATATGCTTGGTCTGAGCCAGCAACGCATTAAAGTGGCTTTGCTGATTTAATCTCAATTTGGCGATAATATCGGCATCAGAAAAGAAGCTGATACTATATTGATTGCCCGGCAACAGTGCACCATACCACCAACCGTGTTCCGTGCTTTCAATCAGATATTCCTGCTTTTTTTGCTGGCTATCCTGACATTCAAAGAAACGCCCCACTGCCATTAAATCATCCATTTTTTTACCGTTCAGCCCCAGTTGACGCGTGATATTGGCATTACGCCCACTGGCATCGACAATAAAACGGGCTCGCAGGATAAATTCGCCTTGCGCCGGGTGACTGAGTTTTAATTGCCAACGACCATCCTCCAATGGGGTTATTTCGCTGCAATGGGTTCGAGGCATTATCCGGCCACCACGCGCTACAACGCTGTCGAGTAATTGCAAATCAAACAGCGCCCGATTTAACTGAAAAGTGGATTGCTGTGTGGTAAACACTGAATTGCGTATGCCCGGTAACTCAGAACCCCAGTAAGAAGTACTACCATAAGCAGGGATAAAACAATCACTGCCAAAAGCTTCAGGTTTGATTTGCAGATAGTCGAGAAAATCAAAAATACTCTCAGTGACATGTTCACCGACCCGCTCGCGATTAAAATCGGATTGTTCAACCAGCGTGACATCCAAGCTGGAATAATTGAGCAGGCTCAGTGCGGCGCAGGATCCAGCAGGCCCTGCGCCAAATATGGCCACATCAGTATCGATTGTTGATGAAACCATGGTGTGTTATCTCCTCGTCCGAGTGCCTGAGCGCGGCGCGCGTGATTGACGATAAGCCACCTGAATCGGTTTGAAGGCCCGTTTTTCACAAGCTTCGACCATTAATGCCGCGCGTTTGCCCCTGGTTTTTACAATTTGAGGATTTGATTCAATGTAAAACACCGGAATATCAGTACCATCATCTGCCGGGTTGCCGGTGATCTGACTGGTCGGTACATCCTGGTATGAAAACAGCGCATTATTACGCTCGCTTTCAGTGAAATAAGGGTAATCTGGGTCCTGGGCATTTTTATCACGAATAAACGCCAGTGCCGACCAGTGCTCTACCATTTGGACAAAACTGTTGATGCCCCGTTGATAGTTAACCTGTTCGCCTGCCGATAAATGAGATGCAACCTGTCCAGATAGGGTGGTTTCACCGCTCAATACATCCCATGGACTTTGTGGCGGCCACCAGTAAGAATAATAAGTCGGTGGTAAGGGGTTACCATCAATCTTATTTTTGCTCGGGACGGTGAAATTGATGTTCTGAATGGTGCACTGAAAGAAATCTGCCTGCCATGGACAAGCCATGCGTTTGGTTAAATCTCCCGGTTCACAGCCACCACCGCGACATTCGTCACGAGAAGGGGATAAACCAGTTTCATCGTAGCCGTTTTTGCCTTTCTGATCGTCGATAATATAAGGTGCGGCATAAATGGCAGGGTTTTGCACACTCCAAGTCACTTCAATGCCTGGGCACATGGGCAAACCGACGCAGTTGCCGACACTTCCCTGATCTAATGGACTGACCGGATAAGGTTCGAAGTCTTCATCAGACTCAAAACTGCCTTTGGCCCATTGCCCCAGTAAAAATTGCTGGGTTTCGCTGAGCGCATCAAACTTCTCAATGGTTTGGTTGCTGACAGAGTTACTGCCGGAATTTAACGGCATCATTGGGAAATTATCTTTGAACAATTGCTGTTGCGGTTGATCTGGCGACGGATCCGACTTATCGTCAGGTTCTCTAAAATAAGAAAAATAATTTTCACGGTTGGCTCGGTTGCCCTCGCTGTTATCGCTGTAATCAAATAATTGAGCGCTAAAAGCGGCCATTGACTGGACATTCGAGACCCATTGATAGCGGCTGAAGCGCTTTACCACAGGCAAAATATCCCGTTGATAATTGGCCATATAACTAGGGTTAAAAACGCCATCGAGGCACATATCCGGCACCAGATTAAAATCTCGCACACCGACATCAAACATACTGTCGCTAAGGTTAGAAATATTGACGATTTCTGGCGCAAAATCTGGCGAGCCAACCACCACCCAAGCTTGTAGTTCTACCGGATCACTGCCATCGTTAAATTCGACCGTACAATACACCGGACCGTCGGCAATATCGTCGTGCCAGGTGTCAGAACCACCGTAGCTAATCAATTCTTCATCACCACCCGCATTACCAAAACCACCGAGCACAATCAAGCGGCCATCACTATCCGTTTTTAACTCACCAAGGGTCAAAACAGGCGTGCCGTAGTCCACCTCTTTGGGAGGGTAAGATACCGGATAATCGGCAGGCGTCGGCGCTGTGTCTTGGTCAAAACCAACCGATTGCGTAACACCTGAAATAGCGCGTGGGCCTGGATCGACAATGAGTTTTTGCCGTGCTTCCTCAGTAGTTTCGCCTTCATTTCTAGGAGGAACGTTTTGCCTTTCATAGCTATTTTGATCACCATAAAGCAGGTTGCCTTTGAGTTCGCTGTACTGATACCAAGCCGCTTTTTTATTGGCCAGATGGACATTCCAAGTAATGCTGCTGACATTAGGTGAGCTGAGGGTCAATTCGCTGCCATCTTGCTGATACAGTTTAAATACCTGACCCTGACGTTTGATTTGTCCACTTTCATCTTTAAATTCAATGACTGGACCGAGTTTATTGCCATCGGCATCCGCCTCAAAAGGGAGTTGGCCAATGCCCTCGGGCGAAAGGCAAAATGCGCCGGGGCTATTGCCCAAACGAGAGATACCGACAGAAGGGTGTATTGTTAATTCCATAAGATTGCGCCTATTTAGTTTAAATACTCAGTGTTGTTGTTAGTCCCACAGGAACAATAGGCGGCATATTTTGATTTCGCAAGTTTTTATCATCCTACGCCTGCTATTTACTGAGGCACCGTTCTACCTCAGCGTTCACCGTATTGACGCTATTGGCAATAAATTTATGCCTATGGGTGCCAATGTATAACGTCTCACTGACACGATTCGCCAACTGATGTATTTTCACTGTTTCACACGCTTTAAAAGCGCCTACGGCATGATCAGGTAAAACTGTAAACCCCAACCCCATACTCACGGGTTCTAAAATAAGATTAATTTGGTTAGAAAAACCCGAGCGTTTAAATTGATGACTATTTTGGAACTCTGAGAAATTAACGCTCAGTAGCTGCCCGGCATGATAAGCACCATCGGGGTGATCAATAAATCCTAACGCCATTAATTGCGCCCAGCTCGGCTGCAAAACGACCGCAGGGGTAACCAACAACAATTCTTCTTGCGCAATGGGTTTAAGACTGACTTCACTCATCGTAGATAGGCAGGTCATTAGGCCAATATCCACTTTATGCTGGGCGATCAATTGCTCTACTTCACTGTTAGGGGCAAATCGATATTCGATAACCAACTTTGGATGCTGCTGTTGCAAAGCCAATAAATGCGGATAAAGCTTAAGACCGACACTGCCCGGTGATGCGACTCTGACTATCCCCTCATGGGCAGGATCCAACCCTACCCGCGCTTCAAGACTTGACAATGACAGCATCAGCTTCTGCCCTTGTTGGTATAGTCGGTCGCCGGTACTGGTGAGGGTGAATTTCTTACCTTCCCTAATAAGAAGCTGCTGACCTAGGTATTCTTCGAGCTTACGCACATGCTGACTCACCCCTGACTGAGTCATATGCAGCTTTTCGGCAGTGCGAGTGAAGTGGCCAACCTCAACAAGGGTGCAAAAACTGCGCAACCAAACAGGATTAATCATTACGATATGTACTCATGTGTATTAAAAATGATAATTTTACATAATACTGCCTGTTTTGTATTGTGAATACAACATCAACAACAGGACAATCGATCATGAGCAATACCTATCCACGCAATTTTTCACACATAGGCATATCAGTGCCCGACCTCGAGGCTGCGGTTAAGTTTTATACCGAGGTCATGGGCTGGTATCTCATTATGAAACCAACCGAAATTGTAGAAGACGACAGCCCTATTGGCGAAATGTGCACAGACGTCTTTGGCAGCAATTGGGATAAATTTCGAATTGCACACCTATCAACGGGTGACCGTATCGGGGTTGAGCTTTTTGAGTTTAAAGGGCAGGTTAATCCTGAGGATAATTTTGAATATTGGAAAACTGGCGTATTTCACTTTTGCGTTCAAGATCCCAACGTTGAAGAATTGGCCGAAAAGATTGTCGCAGCGGGCGGTAAAAAGCGTATGGCTAAACCCCGTTATTACTATCCAGGCAGCAAACCATACCGGATGATCTACATGGAAGACCCATTTGGCAATATTTTAGAAATTTACAGCCATAGTTACGAACTTGTTTATAGTGAGGGGGCGTACTAGGCGCTACTGATACTGCGCTTCAATCTGCTTGAGCTTTGAGGTTTTGACCAATTGCTGATAAGCCACAAGTAATTTATTGAGCAGGATTTTATTCACGCTGGCTTTGCTAAAAGCAAAATAAACTGGGGCGCTGTGGATCACCAAAGGATGGAGTTCGACCATGGCATAATCCGGATTGGTCCGCAGCCGATACTGTAAATAAGCTCTTTCGACAAAAAAACCATCCGCCCTGCCCTTTTTAAGCATATCAAGGCGAACGCCAGTATCAGCCAGTAAAATCATCCGTTTTTTCATTAGCGGATTTTGGCGCAAAACCTGCTCAAAACGCTCGCCAACAAAAGTACCTCGCTGACGCATTAAAACCAACCCTAAGCTCTCCAACTGTTGCCATTGAGTAATCGGTGGCTGCAATCCTTTTTTAAGTACTAAATGAATCACCTCTTGTCGTTGAGGGCCGATAAAATGTAGTGCTTTTTGTCGCTCTTCGGTTTTAGATATCTCGAGCATTAAATCCAGTTCACCCGCCTTAAGTTTCTGTAAACCACGGGCAAAGGGCATTTCAATGAAGGTATAACGACAACCAGCGAGGTCGAGTAATGCTTTGGCATGATCGACGTCGATGCCACTCCAACGGCCCTGTTCATGCTTAATCACTAGAGGCTCAAAAGTGGTAACACGAACTTTCAAATCACACCCCATCGCTGGACAAGCCAATAACAAGCTTAAGCTCATAATGACGATATTTAGGTATAAACGATAACGATGCATCATGTTTGTTTTACCACGGGTGTAAAATTTAAGCTTGCGTTGGAATAGGGCAAAAGTCAAATGATGGCTTAGTGGTTAAAGCACTTGAAGAAATCATGAGACAACAAGATAGAAATTCTTCCGCGGAAGAATCTGAAAAGGTACGCGCATCTTTCAGTCAAAAGCGAGCTGATGCTTTATCTTCTATGTCGGAATTATGTGAAGCTTCACATAACTCAGAATATACGCGATGAGACTTGTTGCTTTCCTGGGTGTTGTGCTGATAAATATGTTGATTTTCATCATGTTACACATTGGCTAAGCAGGTACGCAAGCGAAAACTTGGAGCTTATGTACCTGCGAAGTGGAGCCACGGAGGGCGACAGGAAACACTACAGGGATGTGGGCTGCGTATAGAAATGGATAGTACGCAATAAAGCTATGCCGTTTTCATCATAGACAACTCCACCAAGGTCATTACAGCATCGCTTTACAACCGGATGACAGTGATAAACAAAAATGGATCTTTAAAACCGCAGTAGGTGTAGTCATAGAACCGAATCCTAGACTGCTACAAGGTAGAAACAAAGAGTTTTTAGAAACGCAATGGCCTAATATCGATAGTCACACTGCCGTTTCTCGCTGGCGGGGCGGGGCGCTGGATTATCCGAAGGTACTTGAAGATTTATTTTGGTCTAAACATCAGCAGCAAATTGACCATCATAGTAATAATTGAAAATCAGATCCTGAATTGACAATGGTAGCATAAAAGTGACGGCCCGCTTTGCGCCACCTAAAAGCCGCTTTCTAACTCAGGATAAGCCTCTTTCAAAAAGCTATCGTGTAGATATTGCCATCGCCAAAATGCACTAAACGGATGGCTGACATCAAGCATTGCTTCAATAACCTCTTTAGCGTCATTTCTTATAGTTTTACCTATTGATGGTTTCTTTAACAAAGCCCTAGTAGTCACAAATGTGACCATGTGTTCATACATTTGCTCTATCAATGATTCTCGACTCACCCCCCGTAATGCCGTATTGGTGCTGTTATAGCACAGTTTTAGCAGTTCGACAGTTCTGTTCACTTGTGCATTAGGGTTTGGGTTACTGGCCATAATGGTTATATCGTCATTGGTGGCAAGACTCATTTTGACGATGATTTCTCTAAATACATCAACTGAGTTATCTGCGCAGTCCAATAAACCAACATGTGTTGAACCCTTTATACTATTACAACGACTACAAGAGTAATAAAGATTATCCCAATCAAATTTATCCGCTTCAACAGACATATGAGGCTTAAAATGTTCCACTTCTACATCTTGAATATTATCTCTTTCGCATAGATAACATTTTCCATGGAACATCGGTTTTAGCACATTCACAACATCTGCATGATTGTAGTTTTTGCTTGCCAATGATGCAGGTACAGTTGCTGGGCGAGTAACATTAAACATGATTTACTCTCCTTCTACATCACGATCGAGTATTGCCTGCTTTGCGACGAGCAAAATCACTTTAGAACGAGCGTCTAACTCGCTTTCATTGGTGCTCAACAGTTCAATCAATTCTTTAACTCTTGCTTCATTAGACTCAATTTTAGGTGTTAACCGAGACAACTCTGTGACAATGTCATCCAAAGCATTTGATGTCGTTTTAACGCCAAGCAAGCCCTTAGTTATCGCTTCAGAGGAGTACATCGAGAGGTTTTCTAACTGCTCTAATTTGCTTAGATCATAAATCACCGCATTGTCTACCGATTGAATAACAAAAGAAGAATGGGTTGATACGATAAATTGAATATTGGGGTAGGCATTGTCGAGAAAAGACAATATTTTCTTTTGCAAGGATACGTGTAAATGGGCATCGACTTCATCAATAATGACAATACCTGATAATTCTTTGGCTTCTATACCTCTTAACTCAACTTTCATTAAAAGATCAGCATAAACTTTTAAGATTGATGAATAACCCGATGATAATTGAGAGAAGGTAAAAGGTTCTTTTCCTTCTTGATTGATATAAAAAACCTTTTCTTTTTCTTTGTACTCTAGCTCAAGACTGTCATCTTCAAACAAGTAACGTAAATCTGCCGTTATGGTGGCTAACCAAGCATCGACTTTATTTTTCTCTGCTTCATCTTTACGTAAAGCATAAGCCATATAACCTGCATTCAAATAGGTGACAAGATATGAT
>JBLGCB010000183.1:0-12191 GCA_047617105.1 Phenylobacterium sp.
AAGGGGTCATACTTGATTCGTTCTAGTGCTTCATCGTAAGGCCTTTGTTGTTTTAAAACCGTAGTTATCTCGTTAAAAACCGCCTGTTTAACAACAA
This sequence comes from Phenylobacterium sp., assembly GCA_047617105.1. GTDB lineage: Bacteria > Pseudomonadota > Gammaproteobacteria > Enterobacterales > Alteromonadaceae > JABSOG01. Next base: position 98 of record JBLGCB010000183.1, read on the forward strand.
ACTCCGTTTTCTTACCAATAAGCCTGTCCATCAACTCAACAAACTCATCACTTAAACTCTTGAAGGTGATTTCCCCCCGATTACGTGTTTTAAAACCACCAATTTGCTCCAGTCTATCAAGATAATCCTCACCTTTAGCAGCTTTTAACCAAAGCCCTGCAATGGCTCCCACCAGTTGAGGGATAAGCTCAACGTAAAGTAACTTTTCGATAGCCCTGTCTTCGCGCTGCTGTCGTTCAGTCCAATCAGGTTCGACAACCGCCTCAATCTGCTCGGATGTTTGTACAGCAGTCATTAATTGCTCGGCCAATTTAGGCAAGTCGTCAAAATCATCAAACAACAAAGGCCGCACTTTGGCCTTTGTATACAACGCCAAAAGATCCGGCGGTAATTTGGCCCATTCATCGCGCTTGATAATCACGATAGCAAATTTTAATTGATTAAGTTGACCGTGCTTTTCACAGTAGCGATACCAGTCAATGACTTTGGGGTCGAGCATCGAACAGCCGATATAAATAATCCGGCGATTAAATAGTGTGTCTTTTAATTTTGTATCAAGAAAAGGGTATTGGTCAGCATAATCTAGATAACTTTGTTCGCCCAAAGTCCAACTGGCAATATTGTTTACACTTCCGTGAATTTTATATAGCGGCATTCGTTCATTTTGTTTCAACCCCAAGTTTTGTTGCTGGGATATTGGCATATATTCAGTTTCGGTTGCTCTACAGGCTTCTTCCAGCAACTCATCATAATTGGTGGTAAATATAGCGTGCCATGGCAATTGGACCAGATGTTGATGCGTAACTGTCGGCTCTTTTGGTGCATTTAGAAAAATTCTCGCCAATGATTCTTGCAGATGCTTATTATCGTTTTCTTCTGCAAAATGCTGCACCCAATGGGTAAATGAACGATTTACTGAATCAACGGGTAGGGTTTCGTCTTCTGGAGTGAATGCAGGCAATGGGGTAAAACTTTCATCAGCGAGTTTTTTGATCAGTTGCGGTGTGGTTGGATAACCCGCTGGCACCGATAACCCTGCCCCAACCCACAGTATCGGTTTATTCTTATTATCGATCAAACCAGATTTCAATAATTTGACTAATGCTGACCATTCTTTTAATTGACTGAAATCTTGACTCATCGTGCTCTTCCTACTGTTTATGTTAGCTCTGATATGACTATAAAGGATGATTATTGTTCAATAACAGTCTGCAAAAATTGTTCAAAAATACCCACAACATGGTTAATTGAACTTTTTAAACGGTGATCACCTTTGATTAAATGAAGTGAGCATTGAGCTTGCTTGGCGAATTTAATCGAGTGTTCCGGCACGATAACATCGTCTGACCAGCCGTGAATAATGCTGATATGTGGGCAACGGGTTTGATACTGATGATTTTGGTACCCGGCTATATATAATGCTGGTGCCAGCAGGAATATTGCTTTGCAATCCAGTTGCTCAGAGGCTACCAGCGAAACGTAACCGCCCATGCTTGACCCAACCAGAATAATCTCTTGCTCATCACCAATAGTGTTTAACAGGTGGGTCACCCGCTGGTCAGGGTCTGGGATCGCTGTATAGTCAATACTGTCGACTTCAAAACCTTTTTGTCTGGCGATATCAGCGAGTTTGGAGATTTTACTGCCCCATGGACCGCTCTCTTGACCGTGAGAGAAAACAACTTTCATGTTATGACCTTACTTTTTGGCGTTTAAGCTCTTATTAGCAGTTAAGCCTCTAAATTCAATAAGTGGCTTGGTACGACTAAAAACAGCCGTCAAGAAATTAAAGGTAAGTTATAGCATGTTTAATAATAGATAACAGCTATTATTGTGGCCATTTACAGCACTTGATATTTACAGCAATCAACGTCATATTATCAACGGCAATGCCTATATAACTATGAGGACTATCACTAATGAGTATGCACAATCCCCCACACCCTGGTGAATTCATTTATGAAGTGTATATGGAACCCTTTGGTTACAGCTGCCGTTTTTTGGCCAAGCAATTGGATGTCGCTGCTTCGACGCTAAACCGAATCATAAAAGGGCAAAGCGCGGTAAGCCCCGAAATGGAACTGCGCTTATCGAAGGCTTTAGGCAGAACCCCCGAAAGCTGGCTAACCATGCAAGATAACTATCACCTGTGGCAGGCAAAACAACGGGTTAATCTGAGCAATGTACAAGCGGTTCAATGATATTCTCGTTCTGGTTGAATTATAAGGACGTAGGGTGCCCGTGCGTAGCACGGTCCGAGGTTACGAGGAGCATTGCGCACCATTGCAAGCAGTCATAGGGCAACCTGGGATGTGGTTAGGTGATGACGAATGGCTCCATGGTGCGCAGTGCTGCTCGTGCCTCGCATTTTGCCACGCAAAAGTCGAAGTGTCGCACCAACCCTACAGTAAATATCTAAAACTCGGTGAACTCTGGGGCTATTATGGCTTCGTTTTTCGACAGCCTAGATTCACTCTATCGCTATCCTCTCATCAGTTGTTTTGCCCGATATGCATTAGCCTGAGCTTCGAGGTTGAATAAAGTTTCAACCCCAATACCAAATGCCATTTCAATTTTGGCTGCCATATTAGGTGTTAAAGAACCCCCGTTGATGAACCTACTCACCGTTGGTTGGCTCACAGCTAATTTTTTTGCCGCCTGATTGGCGCTTATATTCTTACTTTTAAAGTACTGCGCCATATATCCTGACGCTCCCTTAGGTGGTCTAGTAACTGGCATTACCGACTCTATAGATACAGTTTCTTCCATAGCGGCCCCTCCTGTGACTCAGCCTATTTAATTGTTGAGCATTCACCAAACAATCTCTATGTTGCGGCCTTCTATTGAAGGTTAAAAATAATTATAGCGCTTCACCAGTTATACGCAATGCGTATAACGCATAAGCCGTGAACAGGCCCCGCTCACACCACCACTGGCAAATGATGGCGATTAAACTCATCAATACCAAATGTGCGCAACCGCTCAATCCAATCCTCAGCGGTGGTTCGGGTCACGCCATGATGGATCGCCGCTTCTTGCAATAAACGAAACTCAGTACGTAATGTAGTGGGCATAATGCCAGCATCATCGGTGTTAATACACACCTTGATTGGCCCCCGGCGTAAGCCAAACTTATTATTATCACCTTTGGGTTTTAAAGTATTTTGGTCTGGCGGATACCAGCGAAATACCGGGTGCTCGTTATGTTGCTCAACATTGGCGATATACACATTTGAAGTGGGATTGGCTTCGATGATCAGCCCTGTTTGGTCATATTCGTCCAGCAACCAATCTTGCAGCGCATGGAAAAATGTCAGCTCTTCGGGTGAGTGTTGATCGTTAATCAAGCCAAAGGTTTTGTCTTCTGTGAGTTGCCAGCCCAAACTGTCATGGGCATTGGCATTGAGTTTAATCAACACTTTTTTCATTGGATTAATATTGTTACAGCCCACTTTTGGCTCACCCGACTTACCTCTAACTTGCTCTTGCCACTGCCAGCGGTTGAGATAAAGCCGAGTAGCCATATTTTGTTCCTCGTCTAAGCCTTGATTGAGCTTAGCGAAATCAGGCAAAGCAACCTGAGTTTGACTGTCTTTGATAAACCCAGAACTTTGTTGCTGTAATACAAAATGGCAGTTACGACGTAATTGCCATGCTTCGAACAAAATCGCCGGAGTGATGTCTTTTAGCGATTGTTGTGAGCGACAGGACTGATTATCAGGGGTTAACTCACCAACGCAATGCAAATGCACCCAGGGCACAAAAGGTATGATCCGCTCGATTCGTCGTTCTAGTATTGGCACGACTTGCGCCGCCTCACTCACTCGACCACTCATGGCGCAAGCGTAATGCCAAGCCCATACCAAATTATCTAAGTGCTCATCAGCCCCGAGTACTATTTCACCATGGTTCTCGACCCAATCTTGCGGTTTAATGCCCAACGCCAGTGCATGACCAAATCGGTCGCCCGCGCGCATTTCACAAAACCTCACCGCCTCATCAATATGACGTAAACCTGACAAAGGATGGGCATAATCTTCACCCACATGAATGCTGTAATGAAACCCGGTATCCGCTGCACCACCGTTCACTTTAGACTTAAGCCCTTGGCGCAACCAACGCAAGGCTGGCGCATATACCTCGGTTTTGACCAGATTCTCATCCCCGGCGACATCAAGTCCCCGCACCCAGCGAGTGGGAATCAATTGATTAGCTGGTGGTTTATCATTCGACCCCGTTAAACTGTGCAATTCAGGACGCAAAATATCGGTGTGCCACAACGCATCCTGATTTAACTTATCGTGCAATTCTTTGGCTTGCGCCCAAATAGCCTCTGGATTATGACGATACGATTCAATGCGCAAAAAGTGAATGCAAAAATGCCAGCGATCCATTTGTCGCTGGTACTCACTTAACTGCTTCGCCGACAACGGCGCGAGCCCGTTTAAACCTTTAACTTTGGCCACCTCAGCCAAATTGGTCATCAGCTGGCCAACCTCTGCCGGATCATAAGCATTTGGCGTCACCTTAATCTCAGCCATATCTTGCGGCCCCTGAAACAAACGTTTAAGACTATCAAGCTGCTGCTGCGATTCACTGCCTGTTTTGCGTCTAAGAGTACGATTATAAAAATCCACAAAGCGCGTTAACCCCTGCCCTTCCATAATCAGCTGACGACGCACGGCCACCAGCGATACCACCAGATAAACAATCGCCATGCGCAGATGATAATTATCGACCTGGCGATAACAATGCCACAGCCAGACTTGCAACCATAACCACGCTTCGCCTAGCTTGTTGGTTTGTAGACTTCGCGCCAACTGCTGACGTAACCACCGTAAACTAATACGTTCAGCCTGTACGGTTTGCTCAGCATACAAAGTAAAGTCCAGATGAGTATCATCACCCAATGCCCAATAAACCCCAAGGGCGCGGCGAATCTTCGTTAACACATCGCTAATCGCCGCAGAGCCATCACATCCATCAAATGTAGCCGAGTGTGATAGCAGCGTTCGGGTTAGGCGGAATAAGGGTTGCAGCTTTTCGTTTTCATCGCTTTGCAAAAAAGAATGGTCTTGCCCAAGCAGTCCTGCCACCAGCACCATACCATCGTAATGCATCCCCCCTAAGTGGGTGTGATTCTCTGCGACGGGTTTATTGGCTATTGGTGGTGGCGCAAACATTGGTTGCTGTGCCTGCACTATTCGGCGCATATCTTGAGGGGTTAATGAGGGATATTCCGTTGAACGCGTCGCCAATCGCCAACCTACCATCACTGCTGGATCAAAGCGCGCCATAAAGCGGCTGTAATCTTGCGCTCGTTGATCGCGGTAATGGATGACATCGCCATTTTCGAGCATCAGGCGATCGAATAGGCTAGTCAGTTGTGGCATGTCACGGTTGCGCAACATGTCTTTTGGCCACAGCAACTCGAAGACTTGTTGTAATTCGTTAACGCGAAAGCGTCTTGGGTAGTCTTGATCTAACTCTGCTTGCAGCAGCTTTTGGCATTGATTGGCAAATGCTTTGCGATCTAACTCTGGGGGTTGTGTGGATTGCGCTGCCAGTAGCTGGGTTTTAAACAAAGCAGCCAGCTTGTCACTGGACAGGCTGGTGGCTATGGCGAGTTCGAATAGGGATTGTTTTAGCATTTATTGGTCGTCACGAAAGAGTTCGTTGTAACGTATAAGATAAGCAAGCAACCTTCCATAACGGCTACGACTGCTGCCCTGTGGCATTTTATCTGGCTTACCTATTAAATTGGAGATATAAATATCAGGAATACCATTTGACAACATAATATTAACTAACTCTCCTCTGTTGTATTTTTTAATTTGCTGACGGGTTAATCGTGTTATTTCATCCATCGTCATATCATGCCCTGAGAAATCACTGAACACTTGGTAAAAAATCCACCCAACATCCTCCTCCAATTTATCTAAATTCATCGTCAAAATTTCCTTATTAATCTCTAAATCATCACCAACGCGCTTAGATAAATCTCCATGACTTTCTTTAAGCATTCGATAAAGTGGATGATGACAAAGAGATTTAGTAACAGAACCCAACTCATTAGGTAATTCCATAAACGGTCGAACATTCATATTAAATAAATCTGTATAGACAAACTTCTCCGGGTTTGCATTAATATTTTGCCGAACAACCCGACTCCCTAAACCAAAAACATTACTTTTCTCAAAACTACCAAACGTAGCCAAGAGGCAATTAAACGCTCTAAAGCCAATTGTTAGCATTTCTAACAATGACCCTCCCGGATCCTTATTAACCGGATTAAACAAAGGATGTTGATTAAAGAATTTATTCATCACGTTATAAATTAACCAAGCAGACGGCACACCAACAGATTGGTTAGCTCGCCACTGATTAATATCTGATACCACAGATTCTAAATCTATTGGTTGCTCTTTTTTCTCCTCTTCATCTAGGCTAAGATCTGCGTCTGTATCTTGTTCTAGTAAAGTTTGTGGTTTAGTCTGCGCAAAGGCTGCTAAAGAAAAAAACGGTGGCCTTTCCAGCAATTCAGCAACATCCTTAGCCGTAATATCTCGCACCAAACTCAGAACCACCAATTCAAACAATCGACCGCAACATACCAAGTTACTTTCTTTGCCCCATTGATAAAAATTACGATTGGTCATTAACTGACGGATAAATTCTAACTGGGTATTATCTTCTGAAGGTATAGCAATATTTGCTTTTGCAACTCTCCTCATTGGACGACCAGTTTCAGGTTTAGGATATGGCAATACAGTTGCCTGTGGTAGTTCCTCAATCCATCTCTGGCTGATAATTTTTCCTAAATGTTCCTTCCAGCCTCCTCGCAATGGATGAATAGAATCGAACCTTTCGTAATTCCCATGTTGGATGGGATTAAACAATGGTAAATCAAAAATAGGACTAACATTAAATATAGATGACTCTTCCACTGGTGCCGCCTTAAACCAGTGCTCATTTGCCTGAGTAACAAAGTATGCAACGCCTGCATCTTGCTTATGTTCAAAGTAACCCTTTAAAGCAGAATTCCAAAAATCTAGTCTACTGTTATCAACCTCTACATTATGAATTTCTATACCAGTGCCTTTAATATTATTCACCTTCCCGGTAAGATATTGGTAAGCCAAATCTCGCTCTTGGCGACGTTCAGCTTCATTGGCAAGCGCCGCTGCCGCATTATATAGCTTGCTAAACTTAGGTATTATATTGGCAATTTTGCTATTCATCACGGTCAAACGACGACTATTAGTTTCATCATCAATCGCACTAGGGAAATCCTTAATAACTTGTTGCTGTGTGGCATTAATTAACTGCGCCAATTCACGCACTGACTTCACTGGTAAACGCAAATAGCTATTTTCTATCCCATTCACTTGCTGATTCAGTATCGCCTCAAGCCAATGATGGTAATCCGGCAATGATCGGGAAATCGCTTTGTTGTTATTACTGATCAGCTTAATTTCAGTTTTTTGCAAATAATCCAGCACATCAGGCATGTTAATACGACGAGGCAAGGGTAGCACTTTTTGTTGATACTCCTGACTCAACCGCTTTGCTCTATCAATTGTCTCCAATGCAAATGCCTTGTCATTATCATGCTCAAGATAACTGTCCTTCTGAAACCGCCCATGAAAATTGCGCCAAATCACCTCACCATAAAGTGCCATATCGCCACTCACCAATGGAATCGCATAAGGCGAAGCTAGGTATTTTCGAATAACTTCAATATTGGTAAAAGCATGTTCCAACGAGGTATCAACATCATCAATCGGCAGAATAATCAACTCTTTGTCTGTCAATATTAATGCCTCTTTGAACAGCTTATGAACTTCCTGCCCAAGGCCATGATTGCCCATAAATGCACGTAACCTATCCATGCCATATTGGCTACCCTGAGTCTGAATACCTTTCAAGGCATTGCTCAAGTTTTGCAACTGATGATAAAAACGCTCAGCCTGAGACTCATTTTTATCCAGCTTTTGATTCACCTCCTTGTTACGTAATAACGCCGCCACCACAACGTTGAGTAACAAATCATCACCATTTTCTATCAGCGTCGGATCAACAGGCTTTAATATCAATAACTTATTAACGTCAACAACATCAGTACCTGCGGCGTTTTTGTAAATATCCGATCTCAAGTAAATTTCCAAATTTACCAACACTGAACTTTTACCAGTCCCTCGCTTACCATCAATCAAAATAGCATCATGATTGCGACAATCATCCAACTCATCTAACGTTTTACTTTTTCTTAAATTGTTGAGGCTTTGGGCGAGCAATTTGGCGATATCTTGATAAACCTCCCGAGCCAAAAGCGTATCAGCTTCAGGCTGACGGGCCTGTTCATGTTGTTCTATAGGAAACTTGATGGTACTGGTACTTTCAGCCATAAATGACAACCTTAAATTGTGAGGTTTTATTGTTGTAACGACAATTTTGCACCAATCCATCAATCACAATATAAAAAAGTAGCTTGGTACCAAAACGGTCATAGAAATTAAAGGTAAGTTATAGCATGTTTTACAATAGATGACAGCTATTATTGTGGCCATTTACAGCACTTGATTTTGCCGCAATGATCACCATATATAATCAATGGCACCAAGCACATACAGTTAATAGCTTTATTGAGGGAATAGATTATCGACATCATCACTGACATATTGCAGGACCACTTGGCTTGGTTCATCCTACTGCTACCGCTTTTAGCAGCACCCAAATTCATTACATGGGCTAAAAAACGCAAATCAGCAGCCGTGGCCTTGGGGGTGTTGGTTCACCTGTTTTTGCCCGACCCAAACATCGAGCGCACCATTAAAGCTGTGGTTGAAGTCAAACAGAACGTTAAAAAGAAGCAAGATGAGAGTGGGAATAAAAGTAAAAGCTTGTCGTAAATCCACTGGTCCGACATTTCGGTTAATGGTGCGCCAGACTGTTGAAAAAGTCCATTTTGACCGTAGGATGGGTAGAGCCTAAGCGGGATACCGCCCAGGCGAAACCCATCAGAATTTGGCAATAAATGGCGATTTTATGGCTATTTCTGACACCAATGATGGGTTTCGCTGCGCTCTACACCATCCTACGGTAACAAATCATCTGGGATGGTGAGCTTCCCCGCCAACAGACCAAGCTTTTATTCCCCCTTCACCTTAACCCGATTATTAGTATCCCGACTCTGACGAATCAAATCGTCATTACCAATATGCGCATCGGCTTTGGCCAGTCGGTCATACAACAGTACATTCACCGTCGCCGCCAAATTCATGCAACCAATGGTCGGCACATAAACCACCGCATCCGCTGCGTCAATGATGTCTTGAGTCAGGCTGCCATCCTCAGGGCCAAAGATATATATCACCTTATCTGGATGGCGATATTCAGGCAACGGAATTGCACCTTCAACCAGTTCGACACAAACCACCTTGGTGTCCTCGTCAAGGCCGTCTAATAAACTCTCGACACCCGTCAGCGGAATGCGGTCAGTGACCCGTTTGGTGTCGTGATTGTTATATTTGGCGGCGCGGCCATAACGGATGCCGCTATATATCACCGCATCGACCTGATAACAACCGGCGGCACGCATCACCGAACCGACGTTTTCGGGGCTTTTGGGATTGCTTAGGCCAATGCTGACATTAGGTCTAGGATCAGCGCTGGCTTGGGATTCTTTCATTGGACTGCTCGCGATTTATTTTATCGGCGCTAGTGTAATCAATGTTCATGGCTCTGGCAAATCTCTGTTAAAATGCGCCACCTGACAACAATACCCAACAATTGAGGTGATATCTGTGAGAATTATTTTTTCAGCCTGCAAAACGTTTACCAAATGGATGAAAATCGACTTGCCTCGAATAGAAAGCCCGGATGGTAAACGCATAGGGTGCCAACCACTCATCAGTGATGAAAACACATTGTCATGGCAATTTAATGCTATCAATCTGGCACCTTACCGCCAAGCAGAGCAGAGCAACCTAAAAGAACAGTAATTGCCGTTGAATCATATAGCCGTTATTGCATTATCATGCCTGAGTTGCTGCCTATGGCCCAGGATGCCTTTGAGGCTTATTTCAAAGACCGTTGGTTTCATGAAGTGTCACTAATGACCATCGAAGGCCAGGCGCTTGACGAAGCGCACACAGGGGTATTGGCCGAGCAATTTTACCAAACACCAATGGATTTCATCTGGTATCAAAATACAGATACCAGCGTCAATGGCCATGTCACCGACACAGAAAAATGGGTTCGAGCGAATATCCATGAAAATAATATCAACATGAAGAATGAACAAGATGCCATCAATTTAGGTCTGCATGTCAACAAACAACGCAAAAAAGTAGGTAAACACAGCAGGTTCTTCCCTGTCGCCCGAATGCTCGACGATGGTTTATATCGCTTTGCTAAAGGTTTATCGCCTCACTGTTACCCGAACAACCCGGACTTCAATTTTCCAAGCCCTTACGACTCGTAATTCATTCAGCCGCAAGGCACAATAGCTGGTTTTTTCTCACTATCACCCCGTACCCACATAAAAAATTTGACTCTCCACCACAAAATCCTTAAAGTGCTCCACATTACTAACAGGTGTCCAGTCTTTAATACAAAGACATAGGAATTAAACGGGAAGTTTGGTGAAATACCAACACTGCCCACGCAACGGTAATCGACATAAATGATGGCCTCAATACTCTGCTCTGATCATGGTAATAACCTTGACCAAGAGACGCTAAAATTGAGGCCAATAGTAAAATCAGTCTGCCCTGTCTGCTCAGCTGCGCAATCAAGGGCACGACCAAAAAACACCCCACTGGCGCTAATAAGCATGGCCAGCGGGGTGAGCTGATGTTGCTGGCAAAAGGTTGTTATCTTATCCATTGATTCAGCATCGATAGCTTGCGTCTGCCTGCCGAACCCCACTTGGTGATAATAATACGGTAGGCGAAACTGGGCTGAACTGGTTGATAAAGATGCAGAATTAGACATAACAAAACCTCAGTTGATTTTTTCTGGCGGGTGATTAGATTAGGCTGATTATTGGTGTTGTGGCTGTTTGTCGCTTAAACACAAAAGGACTCTAGATTCGTTGTTAGGACTTTTTATGGTACTTGAAGAAATAAAAGAGAAACAACCCCATCACTACTTCGAATGCGGCCCAAGAAAACGATCACCATTAAAATGAATCATATGCTCCGGGTTATCTGCAATCCAAACCTCTGTTTCCCAAGCAATGTCAGCTGCGTTTTTACGAAACTCAGCGCGATCGGGGAAAGCAGTGATATATACAAGGCCAAACAGGCAATCAGCAAATGCCTCTTCCAATTCAAATTTGCGTTTTGATGAAATGAATCCATTACTGGTCACCGCTTCAATCAAAAATAACCATTGCCGCTTTTCATCATACACCACCACATCAGGCAGCTTGTCGTATGATATGGATTGAAGCCCCAATTTAATCAAATATTCATCTGTCAGAAACATTGCTTTGCGATCATCCTCCTCGCTGTTTAACTTATCGCCAACATAAATCAGCTTACTGCCTTCTGAAACAAAACATGGGCAAAACTCATCAATAATATCAGTCTGTAGTTGGTCATGTTTACCTGGAGCCAAGTAAACGGACTTGCCATTGGGCAGAGTGATAGGGATTTTTTGCATTTTTCAATTAGCCTTAATCTTTTCGTTCAATTGCTTCAGCCTTGCCAGACTGAATTCATGGGTAACTTTTTACACAAGTGTAGTCTACAGAAGATTTTCATTTTACACAATAACACCGAACTTTAAGAGTAACCAAAGAATTCAGTGACCAGTGTGGCAACATTCTAAAAAATTTTGACCAAGCCACGCAAGAAGTTAATTTTATTTCACCAGCTAAACCAAAATGCTGGCCAACATAACGCATTTTTGTATAGATTCACGCCTAAACGCCTCTCCCTCGAATAGCACATCACCCCGTACCCACATAAAAAATTTGACTCCCAACCACAAAATCCTTAAAGTGCTCCACATTACTAACAGGTGTCCAGTCTTTAAACCAAAGACGTAGGAATTAAACGGGAAGTTTGGTGAAATACCAACACTG
>JBLGCB010000184.1:0-12175 GCA_047617105.1 Phenylobacterium sp.
ATTATCAGATGGTTTTTAGAGTATGGAAAGAGCGTGGTAAAATGCGTTTTCATGTTGAAAGTGCTTATCCATTGCCAGTAAGACCATCAAAAGTGAAGAAAGTTGACTTTTGGGTGATTTGCCACAACCTGCTCAAAAATAAACGATTGCCGATGCCACCAAAATAGAAATGCAAATCAAGCAAAGTCGATGTTAATCAAGACTGTCATCCTTATTAAGGAATGATCCGTAGCACACGATACCTTCTATTCCTGCCTTTTTTACGCTATTGCTCATATCACTTGCTTAATTGTCTAAACACCGTTTAGACAATCTATATAACGACATTATTTTTCGACAAAACCCATTAAGTTTTATTCCCTATTCTTTGCTTGGCACGCTCAGTGGCTAATCGCAAATGAGCTTCGAGTAGCGCTTTTGGTGGTAAAGTAGTAAGGTATTCCGCGACATGTATCCCGCTTTTATCAAGCTCTAGTAATTCGATTTGCTCCTGCTTCTTTCCGGTGCAAAGAATAATGCCCAATGGTGGGTTTTCATCAGACTCTTGTTCAAATTTTGCTAACCAGCGAAGATACAACTCCATCTGTCCTTTATATTCAGGTTTGAACCTACCGACTTTTAAGTCAATCGCAATTAGACGTTTCAATTTCCTGTTATAGAAAAGCAAATCAATGTAATAATCGTCATCATCAACCAAAACTCGAAACTGGCGGGCAATAAAACTAAAGCCACTGCCCATTTCCATTAAGAATTGTTGCATTTCCCGTAAAATGGCATCTTCCAAATCCTTTTCAATATAGACGTCATTCAATTCTAAAAAATCAAGGATGTAGGGATCTTTTAAGAGCAAATCTTCATTGATTTTACCTTGCTCCCTCAATTGATTGAGATCATGAATAATCGTCTCTTCTGGTTTTTTCGATAAGGCAGTACGCTCAAATAATTGTGAGTCTATTCTCTCGTTAAGTGTTCGGGTTGACCAGTGTTCTTGCATGGCCATCGTGGAATAAAACTCACGCTTAAGTGGATCATCGAGGTAAATAATAGCTTTAAAATGAGTCCAACTCAATTGTCTCCGCGCTGCGGAGACAATTTGCTCGTCGGTAAAAACTTCGGCAAATTTTATGCAATGTCGAAGCTGCTGTGTACTCCAACCTTTGCCAAATTGGCCGGTGAGTGATTTGGCAAGCTGGGCAACGACTTGTTTGCCGTAGTCAGCCCTTTCGCCTTTTAACAGGGCTTGAGAAAGCCGGGTACCAACCTGCCAATATAGCGAAGTTAACTGTGCATTTACCGCGACTGCTGCATTTTGTTTGGCACTTTGGATCAACTGCTTAATATCTGATGCAAGATTGGTATCAATTGTAAATTGGTCCATGCCGATGCAGTCCCGTTGAATGTATGTGTGAATTTAAGTAAGTTAAAGTTTTGATATTTTTTGATTTGGTAATAAGAATGCCTAGTTTCAGCAACTATAACACCCAGAGAGTACTTAACCAAGTGGGTTGAGGGGGTTATTTTCAAAGTCTGCTTGATATGACAAGAATTTGCACAGGATGTCATATTTGGTCAATTAATTACTCACGGTCAGATAACTCTTTTTGTGCTGCCAAATGGCAGGACGTAATCCTAAGCAGTAGAATAATCGAATTGCAGGCATACAATTTCTATTCTGCCGATTCCCACAACTGTGAAATGCGCGTGGTACACTAATCCTAATAAATAGGGGCTATACACCGAACCTCTTAAACGATGTTTATAAAAACCAGGGGATGATCAACCAACACGATACTTCCCCTTATATGCGTACTTTCGAAAGGAAAGTTATCAAATTTAAAACGAACTCTAAGGCTTAATCGCCACTATCTGAGCAATCGCACTGCCATTAACCATCCCCTCAAATTGATGCAATACCTGCCAACCCGCAAAGATGTCTGATAACTCTCCTGACTTTAGCAAAAAATCCGGGTTTTTCGGTCGACCCAGTTCTGCTTGTTTGACAGTGAAGGTTTCATAAATAATCAATCCTCCAGGGGCGATGGCTTGTTTAATTGAGGCAAACAAAGGTCGATGTAAATAACGAAAAACCATGATGGCACTGTAACTTTTGCCTGCTAATGGATGGCTGTCTGGCGCTTCAAAGTCAATGGTCCAGAGTGTAGATGGTGGTTCTATAAGACTTTGAATGGTTTGCAAACTCTGCTCATTGCGATCAGAAAATACTATAGGCAGACTGTGTTTACCGTGTTCAAGACTGTGCTGGTTTACAAATAAACCATTACGTCCAGTACCACAGGCGAGGTCTAAAATGGGCAGACCAATCCCTGTGGCAGCGTGATGCAATTGAGGCCAGAAACGTTCGAGCAACGGTGAGTGGTTTTGCCGTTCGCATCCTTTTACTCGTGGTGTCTCAACGTTCATTGTCACACCCCACAAAGTCTTTTAAAAGGCTGACTTTATTGATTTTCCCGTGGTTATCATAATGCACTTCAACCCATTGGTTGTCGTCGATGCCAATAAGCCATTTGGGGGCCATGGCAATGATTTTGCCATCGCAATCTTGGCTATATAATAATGCTGATTGGCGGTCTTTGCCTTTTTCTTTATCCGTTAATAAGCGAGCAATGGTGGGCGGCGTTGAGTTATCTGTTACCTGCTTTTCAGGATTGGCACCATCATAAGCGTTGCGTTGTGGCTTAAAAGAGTCTGCTTTGATAATCTCGGTGGTTTTACTTTGTAACTGTGAAGGTGGAATTAGTGGCGCTGCGGCAGCCATTTCAGGGGCGGCTTGAACGCCTGCTATTTGAGCCTCAACGATTTCAACTTTGGCGAGTTCGGCCCTGCTCATACGTTGAGTATCTTGTCTGGACTGTTTTGCCCGTCTGTTTGATGCGTCTGATGCGAGGTTGGCACGCCGGGATTGAAGCGCTGATTGAGGCATCGCGCCTTGTTGTGCCATGGTTGCTGTATCGCTTGACGGCATCAAAGCGTTTGGTTGATGTTGCACCTCATA
Organism: Phenylobacterium sp.; assembly: GCA_047617105.1. Taxonomy (GTDB): domain Bacteria; phylum Pseudomonadota; class Gammaproteobacteria; order Enterobacterales; family Alteromonadaceae; genus JABSOG01. The sequence continues at coordinate 3,014 of JBLGCB010000184.1, forward strand.
ACCGGTATCTGCGCTGTAAACTAGCTTGTTATCATCATCGCTGACACCATCATTTAAAGGCACCAAATCATTGGGCATAAAGTAAAATGATATCACCATAATAAAACAAGCGGTGATGGTGGATCCCCAAACTGGGCGAGATGACCACAAGGGTTTTTGCTTGGGCTGTTGCGCTGACGGTGGTACCAATTTTTCCTTGTCAGGCATTTGTAACTGTTGTTTGCGCTGTTGGTATAAGCGGCTGAGTTTTTTATCCAGAGGATCTTGATCGGATGTGCTCATGATTTGTCCTCCTGTTTGTTGTTGTCGTCTTTCGCTAAGTCTTCTGATCCAAAATGCTGTTTAAAACAGTTTCTGGCGTAACGTAAACGGCTTTTAATTGTTTCGTTGTTTTCTGCGGTGATAGTGGCAATCTCAGCAACAGAAAACCCCTCTTGTTGCAAGATAAAGGCTTCTTTTTGCAAAAAAGGCAATCGTTCAAGCACCGCATTAAACTGACTTAATTCATCCTCGGCGCTGAGTGCATCGCTTAAATCAACACTAGGACCAGCATCACTATTGGTCAGCATATCATCATCCCACTCAATCATATCCCAGCGTTGCGACTTTCTGATGTCATCAATCATTTGGTTGCGACCCAAGGTAAACAACCAGGATTTAAACCGTCCACTGGCGCGATAAAGGGCCCTTTTTTCCATCACTTTGAGCCAAGTCATTTGGCTTAAATCGCAGGCCCAATCTGGGTTGGTCTGACTGAGCAAAAAGTGATATAAATCTTTGCCCGTCAGATGAACCAGATAATCCAGCAGTTCCGGCTTGCCATTATCGGCATACCGGATCATCGCATCCTCGGCGCTGGTTTTTTGGGTTAGCCAATTGGCCAGCCGTTTTGTTAATCGCATAGTTTTATTTTTTTGACCTTGATTGATTTGTTTACCATGACTGTTCAGCGTGCTTAGATTTCGCTTCAGAACAAGGCATTTTCGCACGGAAAATAGGCGCATATAGGTCATATGCAACTGTTTGAGTACGAAAATAACGCCGTTATGGTGCGAAATATGAGTGCGCTGGGCAGTTATGGTTTGATGACTTCGGCATTCGAGGTTAATTGTACAAACTCATGACGATAACCCCAAGTATCTTTTCCGGCATTGGCCAATGCAACCTGTTTTATTTCACTGAGTGGCCAGTTTACATACTGACTGTGACGTAATTTCTCAGCAAATCCAGCGACGGCAGTGGCAAATTGAAATTCGCCCGATGCTTGGTCAAAACTGGCCAGCTTACTGTTGGCCATAATCGGCAGTGTCATTAGTTGGCTTTTATCAGAATTTGGCTGTTTGTAGCGTAGTTTAACAAAGGCTAATTCACCAGATGCTTTATTTACGGTATTGTCAGTGGCTTTATTTTGGCTGGCCTGGGTCTTGTTGCCATAGCGTAGCGGGTCGTTAAAATGGTAGTTAGAACCTGTTAATACCAATTCATAAAATGCGGTGACGGTATGACCTGCGCCGATATCACCTGCGTCCACTTTATCGTTGTTAAAGTCTTCACGTTTGAGTTGACGGTTATCATAACCAATCAAGCGATATTCGCTGACCTGGGCGGGGTTAAATTCGACCTGAATTTTGACGTCTTTGGCGATGGTTTGCAGAGTACCAGTCAGACCGTCAGCAAAGACTTTACGTGCTTCTTTGAAACTGTCGATGTAATACGCGGTGCCATTGCCTTTATTGGATAATTCTTCCATCAGATGGTCGTTATAATTACCCTGACCGAAACCCATGATGCTAAGAAATATGCCGCTGTCTTTTTGCTTTTCGACGAGGGTTTTCAGTTTGCCGACATTGGTGGTGCCGACATTAAAATCGCCATCTGTGGCCAAAATAACTCGGTTGATGCCGTCTTTGTTAAAGTGGCTTTTGGCCGTTTGATAGGCCAAATGAATACCAGCAGCACCATTGGTGCCGCCACCGGCATTCAGTACGTCTAGTGCGGCCAGAATCTCGCTTTGCTTGTCGCCAGCGGTCGGTTTAAGTACCAGACCAGACGCTCCGGCGTAAACCACAATTGACACATGGTCTTGAGCGCGAAGTTGTTTGGTCAGTAATGAAAATACCTGTTTGAGCAAAGGGAGTTTGTTGGCATTAGACATTGAGCCGGACACATCCAGCAAAAATACTAAATTCATCGGTGGTAAATTGTCTTTGCTGACCTGATAACCTTTAAGCGCAATTCGCATTAAATGGGTGCCGGAATTCCATGGGCTGGGCGCGACTTCGTGATGTACAGCAAATGGTTGTTCAGCCGATTTGGGCTGATCGTAGTTATAATTAAAATAGTTGATCATTTCTTCGACCCGTACAGCGCCTTTTTCTGGCCAGTGACCTTGGTTCAGCAGGCGACGAACATTGGTATAACTGGCGGTATCGACATCAATCGAAAATGTGCTGACCGGATTTTGTTGGGTCTGATAAACCGGATTCAAGCTGTCACGGGTATCCGCATAGTTTTCACGATTTTGTTGATCGTTTTGGCCAATAAAATCCTCAGGTGGTGGCATATACATCATGCTGGTCTCGGCCATGGTCGCATGTGGGGCTATTTGGGCGTGTTTGCCTTTTAAGCTGGACCTAGGTTTTGCTATCTTCATTGATGATGTGTCGAGGGTTTCTTGTTGCACGGGTCGAAATGGTGGCGTTTGGTGTTTCTGATACATTTTCGCTCGGACTGCTGCTGCATCCGCTTGTGCCTGGGTTTGAGCGCCGATAGGTGTGATTGGTTTGGGGGCTTTTGCTGGTTTTGCGCTGACAAGGGCGACATCAATAGTTCGTGTTGGTTGTTTATTCACAACAGCTGTATCGTCTTTGCCTTTAGCGGTTTGTTTGTTTTCGGGGTTTGAATTGCAACCCGCCAATAGTGTGGTGACGGTGACTGCAAGGGTCAATAGCGTCAATTGTTTTATGGTCTTAGTCATGGTTTTGGCCTTATGTTTTTGTCTCATTCAATCAATAAACGCCGGGGGTTGGCAAAAGGGGTTAAATATTTTTAATTTTTTTGTGATTTTTTTAAACACCATATAATTTTATACGGGTACCGTAATGAATCGAAACAAAGGATTAATGCAGATTGGCCAAAAATCGCTTACACTAAAACCAGGATCATCGAACAAAGTCAAAGCTCAAAAACGTCAAACAGGACAATCGTATGCACATAAAAATCAAAGGCTTAGCGTTAGCACTGGCAGCCAGTATTGGGCTAAGTAGTTTAGCAGGTTGTAGTTCATCTCAAACCGTTAAGTCTGCGGGGGTGGCGGGAGTCACTTTTATTGAGCAGGTTAAAGGTAAACCTGGTAAAACCATCATTCCTTATAAAAAGTATCTGCTCGATAATGGTTTGACGGTGATACTGCACCAAGATCATTCCGATCCGATTGTTCATGTTGATGTTACTTATCATGTTGGCTCTGCCCGTGAAGCGCCGGGTAAGTCAGGTTTTGCCCATTTCTTTGAACATATGATGTTTCAGGGCTCGCAGCACGTCGGTGATGAAGAGCATTTTAAACGTGTTACCGAAGCTGGTGGTAGAATGAATGGCACCACCACAGAAGATCGCACCAATTATTATCAAACCGTGCCCGCCAATTATCTTGAAGAAATGTTGTGGCTTGAAGCCGACAGAATGGGTTTTTTGCTTGATGCTGTGACCCAAGAAAAATTCGAAGTTCAACGCGAAACCGTGAAAAATGAACGTGGTGAACGGGTTGATAACCGACCTTATGGCCGCCTTAATGAAAGCGTTGCCCAAGCGATGTTTCCTGAAGGACACCCTTATTCGTGGCCAACGATTGGTTATATGGAAGACTTGAACCGAGTGAATGTAAACGATTTAAAGAAGTTCTTTTTACGTTGGTATGGGCCTAACAATGCCACTTTAACCATTGGTGGGGCCATCAAACCTGACCAAGTTTTGGCGTTGGTGAATAAATATTTTGGCACCATTCCTCGTGGCCCTGAAGTGATAATGCCGAAAAAGCAACCGGTGACCTTGAGTGAAGATCGTTATATCTCGATGGAAGATAATGTCCATTTACCATTGGTATATATGTCGTTTCCTACCGTGACTGGCCGCCATGAAGATGAAGCGCCGCTGGATATTCTGGCTGAAATTCTCGGTGGCGGTAAAACTTCATTATTGTTTAAAAATTTGGTGAAAAACCAGTTGGCGGTTCAGGCTTCGGTCAGTCATCCGTGTACTGAACTGGCATGTAGAATGAATATGCTGGCATTACCGCACCCTGAGTCGGGTAAATCGTTGGCGGACTTAGAAAAAGTGATCCGCGATTCACTAGATGAGTTTGAACAGCGCGGGGTTCAGCAAGACGATTTAACCAAAGTAAAAGCAGCGATGGAAGCGAATTTCATCTTTGGTCTGCAAAGTGTGTCGGGCAAAGTCAGTTCGCTTGCGGCCAATCAGATTTTTACTGGCAATCCTAATTATATCGAACAAGACATTAACCGTTATAACAATGTGACCAAGGCAGATGTTGAGCGGGTATTTAAAAAGTATCTCAAAGGCAAAAACGCGGTGATTTTGAGTATTGTGCCCCAAGGTCAATTAGATGCCGTGGCCCATGCCGATACGTTTACCCCACCAGCCCGTCAATTTGAACATCAATCACCCACCACTGCTGCGGATTTGGTGGTGCGAGTGGCACCAGACACTTTTGATCGCAGTAAGTCACCGATGGCGGCAAAAGCGGTGAGCACGGATGTACCTGACTTTTGGCGTAAAACCCTCAGCAATGGTATACGTGTGCTGGGCACGAGGAGTGCAGAAACCCCGACCACCGCGTTATTGTTGAAAATTCCTGCCGGACATTATTATGACAGTGTGGAAAAAACCGGTAGCTCGGCAATGTTGGCGGCTATGCTCAATGAAGCGACTTTAAAACACAGCACTGAACAGATGGCTCAGGCGCTGGATATGCTGGGCAGCAATATCAGCATCGAGCCGGGCAATAATTACATCAATGTTAGCGTCAGCAGTTTGACTAAAAACTTATCAGCAACATTAACCTTGTTACAGGAAAAGTTATTTGAACCCGCTTTTTCTGATGATGATTTTGGTCGTTTAAAAAAGCAGATGCTGCAGGGCATTTATAATAGCCAAAAAGATGCGGGTTATTTGTCGCGCCAAGCATACGGTAAGTTGATGTTTGGCGATACCATCGCCGGTCAGCCGCGTGATGGTACTATTGCTTCGGCTAAGGCGATCACGGTCGAGGATGTTAAAGCTTTCTATCAGCGTTATTTTAAACCTTCAACCGCGCAAATGATTGTGGTTTCTGACTTGAGCAAAGCACAACTGGCAGCAGATTTGGCCGGTTTTAGTGGCTGGCAGGGCACTGCACAGCCATTGAATTTGCAGTTTCCAATACCAAAAGTGAAGGCCAAGGGCACGATTTACCTCGTCAACAAAGACAATGCGGCTCAGTCAATGATTCGGATGGGCAGACGGGGTAATAAAATGGATATTACCGGTGAGTTTTATCGCTCAAACCTGCTCAACTTTACCCTAGGCGGTAACTTTAATAGTCGCCTCAATCTTAATTTACGCGAAGATAAGGGTTATACCTATGGTGCCCAAACGGGTTTTTGGGGCGACAAACATGCGGGTGGTTTTACCGCAATGGCATCAGTCAGAGCGGATGCCACCGATAAATCGATTGTTGAGTTTGTTAAGGAGATCACCAATTACGCCAATGAGGGCATAAAACCCGCTGAGCTGGCGTTTATGCGTAAATCAATCAATCAAAAAGATGTGTTAAAGTATGAAACTCCTGCCGCTAAGCTCAGTTTTCTGGCGCAAATTTTAGAGCATGACTTAGACCCTAGTTTTGTTCGCCAGCGTAGTGAAATTGTTGATACCATCAGCACTGAACAGTTAAAAGCGTTGGGCAAGAAACACCTGAATATAGAAGAAATGATTATTTTGGTGGTGGGAGATGCGGCGATGTTGAGACCCAAGCTTGAGGCCCTAGGTTATCAGGTTGAGGATTACGCCCTTTAATGGTTGATTTGAGGCCGATCATTCATATGATATTGCATTTCGTGGTCCCTGGTTTGGTTGCCAAATGGGGCTACGAAAAACGGGTTAAACAAGCGTGGTTAATCATGATGGCCACCATGGCGGTAGATTTAGATCACCTGTTGGCCAATCCCATTTACGCCCCCGGGCGTTGTAGTATTGGCTATCATCCGTTACATACCAGCTGGCCAATTGTGTTGTATGTGGTGCTGCTGGCCTTTCCCAAGACTCGGCTGATTGGCATTGGTTTGTTGATTCATATGGTGCTTGATGGTATTGATTGTGTGTGGATGCGTTTTTAGTCAATAGGTTTTGACCATATACCGTCATTTAGGGTAACAAACCGAAGTGTTGGACCACCGCAAATGTATTTTCTTCCTCTGCGTTGCCTCTGTAACGACAGCCCGGTGCGCCCTCTGTGACTCTGTGGTAGTTGCAATGAACGAAGTCATTTGTCACCCAACTTGATCTGTGTCGTAAGTAGTGATCGATCATTTAAACTTTAACTTCTTCTTCGGCATAGGCGATATCAACTTATATTTACCTTTTTGCCACGCGCCGATGCCTGAATCATACCATTTCGAAAAACGACGATCAGATGGCCCACCGAGTAAACAGGTATGCAATTCGTGCTTGTCCATTTCAGTGACCATTCTGAGGCTGGGCATAAACGTGCTTTGACGACCATCGCGGCGATAAATTTGCCCTTGATGAATGGTGGCTCGGCCACCAATGGCGGTGACAGGGCCTTTGTCAAAACCGAGAAAATCTGGTGTGGTGCCGTTAAAAAAGATATTCTTTAAGGTGATTTGCTGCACCTGGCCCCACTTTTTCGGGGTTAGCTTTAATGCTCTTAACGCCGCAGCTTGAAACACTTGCTCACGGGTTTTGCCATCAAACCACAATGACTCAGGTTGTATTAATACCTGATCGAAATTGCGATAAAAATCGACAAAGGTGCCAGATTCTTGGGCCAGGTATTTAACAATTTGTTCGCCAAGGCCATTAACGGCAAAAATATCGTGGTACAAACACTTCAGAAACATCTCAAACAAATAAGCGCCTCTAGATTGAGCATCATATTGGTAATCCCACTCTTTGAGGATATGGCCTTGATGAGTATCGGGTAGCAATGGTTTGAGTACCTTCATAAACAGCTCTGCCTGAATCGAATAGACATCAAACTGAAATTTATACATGTCGGTACTGCTATGTTTATGGCTGCCTTTTAGTAAATCGTGAATACGCTCAGCCCGGTACGATCCCATCGCCATATTGATGGGTTTAACCGTGCCATAATGGTTAAGGTCATTATTGGCGGTGGCCAAATACCCCTCTGGTGGGTTGGTGCAACTGGGTAACAGGTGGGGCGGATAAAAACCCTGCCAACTATTGCTCTCATCCCAGCCGGCCAGTGGCACAAAGCCGCTGATGCCTTTTTTACGAATAGGCACCAGCCCGCTCATTTGAAAACCGATATCGCCATGACTGTCGGCCATCACAAAACTCCAGCCAGTTTCTATCTTACGCACTTTTTCCATCGCTTTGGCGACGGTGTCTACCTGCCACATATTGATGGCCGCGGATATCCCAGCGGCCCCAGCATCGTTAGCAGCCCATAATGTCGCTAGATAAAAGCCGTCGGTATTGGGATCTCCGTCGAGCAAACCATGGTCGTTTTCATAACAATCGAGAGTGACAGAGGGGTTTTTCTTGCGCCTTATCACCTCAACGCGACGGTTAAAGTCGTGCCAAGTCTGTTGGATTGAACGCAAATAACGTCCGCCCTGACATTGCTCAACCCAAGAATCAATGCTGTCGATAAAGGCATAGGTGACACCCCAAGATACGTCGTTATTGCGTCCGGTGAGGATGCCGGGAATGCCCGGTAACGACGCGCCCATCATATAGCGATCGTTGCCAATCAGTACTGCTTCATACCAGACATTGGGCAGCCGATTGGCTTCAAGGTGAGGGTCATTGGCCAATAATGGTTTACCAGATAAGGTTTTTTTGCCACTGAGCACCCAATTATTGGATGCCATCATGCGGGGTATTGCTTGGTTCCATAACGAAGCGGGTTTGACGATGCGTTCGCCGAGGGTGACTTTGTTGATCATCTCAATGTCGAGCCCTTCAAGGATGCCGGGAAACAGTTCATCGAGTTTTTCTTTGCTGATGTTGGCCTGCACCATTTCGACAAACAGCCGTTCGATTTCGCCCTGTGACTGAGCGAGGGTTAAATAGCCGAGCATTCGTGAAATTAATAAGCAGTCTTTGGGTTTCCATGGATCGGGGCGGTAGCCCAGTAATTTGAATTCCCACGGGTAGGATTTGGCCAGTGCGGCGTTAACACCCTGACAATAAGCGTCAATGGCGGCGTGGTCTTCGACGTTGAGTTTGTCCAATTCTTTGTGAACGTTTTTAGACCAGTTCATACGACGAAAAAACTTATCGATGCTCAGCCCTTCTTCGTCATCGTTGAGCAATTCGCACACCCGACCTTGGCCGAGCACTCTCATCAGGCACATTTGCATCAGACGGTCGGTACCATGGGCAAAACCCTGCCCCCAGTACAGATCGCTTAGCGATTGGGCTTGAATATGGGCAACACCATTGCGATCACGAAAAACGTTGACTCCGGCTTTCATATTTTTTAAATAATCCCTCTTGTACTGACTTGTTAGCGTGCTTAGATTTTGCTTCAGAACAAGGCATTGACGCACGCAAAACAGGCGCATATAAATCATATGTAACGGTTTGAGTACGTCAATAACGCAGTTATGGAGTGAAAGATGAGTGCGCTAAATAGTTAGCCCTTGTTTTTAATTAAAATCTAGTAGATGCTGAGACAAATGTAAAGGTTTGATGACTACCCTGAAACCCAAGGACCAAAGTGAATGAATATAGAAGCGTTAAGCCAACAACTTAAACAGCAATCTGGTCGCCCACCAGTTCAATTATGGGATCCGCCTTTTTGCGGTGACATGGACATCACCATCAAAAAAGACGGTGCCTGGTGGTACATGGGTACGCCTATCGCGCGTATGCCGTTGGTAAAGCTGTTTGCCA
>JBLGCB010000185.1:0-12082 GCA_047617105.1 Phenylobacterium sp.
GGATATCTGCCGCATAAATTTGGTCTTCTACCCGATAAAACACTTGGTTGTCTGCCACCAAAATGATTTCGCTATCGCCCTTACCTGTATTAATTTTGATAAAGATATTTTTGATGGGGTTGATTAAATCAAGCACACCTGGCTTATGGCTATCCCAATTTCTGAAGCGATTAAGGGCAGGGCGATATAGTGGAATAGCAGGCTCACCTTTTCTGGACTGGTTCAATTCTTCTTGCTGATTAAAGCCTGAATAGGTTTCGTGGGTTGCAATCCATTGACCAAAGGCTCGAAGCCAACCGGAGTTATCTAGGGTAAGCGAGGTCCATATTGCCTGCCGCCAGTTTGTTTATTGGTTTTGGTTAAGTTATAAGGAGAAATAACTCGCAATTGACTGTTATTTATTTGTTGAGTAAATCTTTCTTTGTTATTGGGCTTATATATATCAGGAAAAGACCACCCCAAATCAACTTTTAAACCACCATGATAAAAAGCTCTATTGTCATAAACAATAAGAGAATGCAAGTCATCACCATCAAAGTGACCGCTAGAAGCACCATTGGTTTTGGCATAAATCAGGTCTGCATCCGTTACCTTTACACTTGAACCTGTTTTGAAGTCTAGACCATAAACAGCTGTAAATAATTTACCATCCCTCATGGTTCCTGCTTTGAGCCAATGCTGAGTTCTGCCATTTTTCACAATGTGATAACTGCGACTGTAAGAACAATCTGCACAGTGTTTAATTTCGTAACTTTTTTCTTGTAAAACATGGTTCATATCAATGTAATCTAGCTGAAAAAAACCAGACTGATTGGCATTACCAACCAAAACCATACCATCTTCATAATAAGGTCTCACAAAGTCAGACCCTTGTTCTTGGGTGGTGATTGGCCTGATTCTTTTTAGTTGGCTGTTTTTATCCAGCCCATAAAGAATAGTTGGAAATCTGGCTGTGGTATGCTTTTCAGGCGTGCCAGCAATAAAAAACAGTTTACCGTTGAAATCTTTTATTTCAATAGCATTGGCTACTGATTGCATTAGTAAAGAAAGTAGTACTAACGCCCATTTTAAATCCTGTAAGTATTTCATTTTTAACTCTTTATAAGTATTAAGGTCTTGCTGAACAGACAAGGTTGACGTAATCTTTAGCGTTAATTTCGCCATTCAAATTGTTATTTTTCCAGTATGGTGCTTGGTTTGGATCTAACCCTCTGTCCTTCCAAGCTATCCAATTACCATTGCTGGCACCATTATATTGTTTCATCCATACACCATCAAAAAATGGCTTTTTATTGCCTGTTGGGTTATGACTAAAGGTGATATCACTGATGATGATATCAGGATGTACAGCAACTGGAGTATTGGCTGGATCGTTATTGTATGTAGTAAAATCAAGAACCTGCTTATCCCAAAATACAATAGAACTCGCTTCTTTAGCATCCAAAACATCTTTACCTTCTTCAATGTTTTGCTTCCAATCCCACAAAGCCCGGTCTGATGGTGCTGGGTTATCCACTTGCATCAAACCAAAGCCATTACCATTCTTTAATGGCTCGCCAGGGTTCGGTGAAAATTGCCTGTTGGTCGATTCATGTTTAATTTGCCGCTGAATAAACCACGGGCTGGTACCTGCTTCTGCGGCTATTTGACTGGCTGTTGGGTTCTTGCCTGTGATCTTATAACCTCCTTTTGATACCACATCTGTTGAGCCACTAGCATTACTCACCGATACATGAACATAAATATCGTTGCCACCCGCGACAACATTGCCCCAAGCGGGTGTCCATTGGGTTGATCCTGTGACATCAAAGGTGCCCGTTGCTGGTATTCTTACCTGTTGAGTTGTTCTGGTACCTTGAGTATGGTTTATCGTCAGGCTCCAGTGAAAGGTTAAATCAGATAGTGGCAGATTGGCTGGTGTGGCTGCGGCTTCAAAAGAAATCGTTGGCATATTCACATTCTCATCAATAAACCAAGAAGAGGCGGCGGTTGTTACCGAAACGCCTGTTGGTTTGGGTGGCTCAACATATACATACTGTATCACAGGCGCACTTAACCAGGAACAACGTTGACACCCCGCTCGAACAGAAACCGACTTTAACCCTGGAGAATTATAACTGTGATGGTATATCCCTGTGGTGCTGTAAACGGCTGGTTGTCCGTCAGTTTCCATCAGGTAAAACATATTACAATTTTTGACACTTACAATAGGCAAAAATATGACTGATTCACCAACCTTTGCGGTTGCAGGTGCCAATAAAGTCCATACCATCTGGGTGTTACAGTAATTGCAATTGGCGCTGCGATATTCACTCGGTAGAAAAAAACTATTGCTGGCCTTATCGAACATATATTGGCTTGCTTGGGTCACTGTCGCTGCGTCGGCCAGACGTCTGCGTTGTTTTGCCGATTGATATCCTGCATCTGCTGAGTTAAGCGTTTCGGGTGATGGCAGTAAAAACTGGTTTAATGATTCATTCCATATTACCGCTTGCCAAGGTGAACCGCTTAATCGGGTGTATGACAGGGTTGCTTGGGATTGATTATGCCCGGTGATTTTGTTTTGCGGACTTTGGGTTGGTTGGGTTCTGGCATCCAGTTGCTGTCGAATATCCACTTCACCTGGTTGATAATCATATTCAAGCGGACCATTTCGGCTGTCATCAACACTGGTTAAGCGTCCTAATTTATCGTATTGGTATTGGGATTTATTTGATTCTTGGGTAATCGATTTGGGATTGCCTTTGCCGGAATATTTGATGATGACAGGTGGCTGATCGGTAAGGTCGATTTTGGTGAGCTGATTATGCTTATTCAGGGTCAAAGTTTCAGTTAAGCTTTGTTGATTCACATCGGTTTGAACCGAGTTGGTTAAACTCCCTGAGCTGTTATAGTTATAGGTGACGCTGCTTTTGTCGCTACGACGTGTTTGGGTTCGAAAACCCAATAAGTCATATTGGTAGTGGTGGCTGGCACCATCCGGGAAGATAATTTTGCTGAGTCTACCTGTGGGATTATATAAAAAATGACTGGTTTGTTGTTGCTGGCTTAGAGTGACCAATAGTCCATCTTGAGTGTAAGTGAAAATGGTTTTACCGGCTTGGCTATTCGATCCACTCGTGAATTCACTTAACAGGTCACCATTGGCGGCATATTGATAAGTGCGATTGACGCCATTTTGTTGATGAGCAATCAAGTTCCCTCGGTCATCGTAACGATAACTCACCAGAGTTTGCTCATTATTTTCAATGCTGGTAATGCGACCATTTTCATCATATTGGTAACGGTATTGGGCAAAGCCGTCTTGTTTTAGCGCTTCCAGTTGAGTTGGTTTACCATTGATATCATAGCGGCTCGGACGTCCGTTATCGTCATAAACAATTTGCGCTTGGCGCTGGTTATTGTGCCATAGCTCAGTGACTTGATTATTCTCATTAAGCACAATTGAACTAGAAAAACCTTGGGCGTTGGTGACTGAGGTCGTGATCCCCTTGGCATTTTGAATAAAGGTTGTTTTATTGCCATTTTCATCTTTAACAACGGTCTCATTGCCTTTCCCTTTATATTTATAGCTGTATTTTTGCCCATGGATGGTAACGGTTTTGGCTTTGTGGTTTTTGTTAAAGCTGAATTTGGCGACCGTCTGACCCGATGGCTCAATCACTTTATGCAGCAGCTTATTACCATGGTATTGATAACCCCAATCGTTGCCAGCCAAATCGATGACGTTTTTAAGTTGGCCTTTTTTACCATATTGGTAGCTTACCGTGCGATTGTTATCATCTGTTACGCGGGTGATTTTACCTGATTCATTGCGGCTAACATTGACACTATGGTATGTACTGGAGATTTTGTTCAAACGATTATTACTGTAACTCAAACTGAGTTGGTTGGCATTGTTATCCGTAATATTCACCAGCCGATAACGATTACCGAGCTTTTGAAATTGCTTTGACCAGCCTGTTAGATAATTTATCTCAATATTTCCTGAGGCATTAAACATCACAGATTTGATGTCGCTATTTTGTGCAGGGTTGACTTTATATCCGACAGTGGAAGGGATAAATTCATTGAACACAGCGCTATCATCTTTGTATAACAAAGAACCATTTTCTTTGATGTTAATGGTTTCGGCTAAAGATAATTGCCAACCTGGTGCAAAATCGGACAGTGGTGAATCAATCAAGCTAGAATCATAAATCCGTGCAATAACGATTGGGATGCGTCCCACCGTCACCAAGTCTCGCCGCACAAAAGTCAGATTGCCCTCGCCGACATTAACAAATCCTTTTTGTGAACCGTAAGAAATCGATTGCTCATTGCTAAAAAAATTACTTATTTGTCGTCGTGCTGATAACTCGTTTAATGTATTCACATGGTGGATGATTTGTTCATCCATTTGGGGTGAGGGGGTGGCTTGTGCTATTTGTAGTTGTACTAGGCTGAACAAGAATCCCGCTAGTATTTTCGTTATTATTTTCATTTCGTTTTATTTCCGTTTTTTTATTGGTGGTGTTACAGTTTAAGTTTTCTGGTACGTTACACGTCCCTAGATTTAAATTTATAACATACGGTCCAGAAAAATCAAGCACAATGAGCAATAAAGACGCACTGATGAGATTTACAGTGGGCCAGTTTGTCGGTCTCTAAATACAAAAAAAACCAACTAACGTCGGTTTTTTATGCCTGAAATTCACCCAATACTGCAACGAAACTTAAAATAGCAAATCAACCAAGCTCCCGCCCCCGATTATGAGGCGCTAACCAATCTTGCTGATGACCTGCGGGCACAATGCCATAAGGGTTAATCGCGACATGACTGGCATAATAGTGACGTTTAATATGGGCCATATTGACCTATTTAACCGTTCTCTTATGACCATGCACGCAGCAAAAGGGACGGAGTATGATGTTTGCTTTGTTGTTGATCCTCGTTTTGCGCAATTCTACCCAGATAGCAAAGATGACCATTTGAGGTTGCACTATGTTGCCTTGACGCGAGCCAAGCGAGAGCTTTATATCTGTAAAACAATGACTGGTGACGCTGGTTTTAGTGATGCTAAGGGCGGTGACGTTCATGTTCTTGATTTCGTCAGTGAGACGCAATTTGTTGATTATTATGAGTCGTAAAGCAAATGAGCAGACTTAACGGTAATCGTTATTACCGTTAAGTCTTCGATTTGCTGTAAATTTCGACATTCTGTTGTTAATTACAGTTACTATTTCTTTTCGCGTTAACCAAATTGCCAATATTTACGCACTAACTTTAAAAGCGATCAGTTTTTTACTGATTTTTCTTTTTCGATATATACAATCTTACAGTGATGTATTTAGTCAAAATGGCTAGATGAATGAATTCTATGAGGATACGTTATGTTTTGTAAAGGTTGTGGACAAGAAGTTGCTGATAATGATGCTTTTTGTGGTAAATGTGGTCAAGCCTTGGCTACGGTTCATTCTCGGAATGAAGTGTTAGGCGATGGCAGTATTAATCTGGCAGGCAATAATAACATTGCTGGTAGTCATTTACATGTTGGTGATGTGTACAAAAACGAGAATCAGGAAAAAACCGCATATATAGATAGGGAATATTTCAAGCCTGTTGTTATCGCTGGTACACCTGTTAAAACATCGTGGTTAGTTATATCGGGTCTTTTGGGTTTTATTGGCAGCTGCGCCTCGATTTATAGTGTTTTAGGTAGTTCATTTCAGTTTGTCTTCCTTGTTTTGCTGGCCTTTAGTATGTTTCTTTTTTTGAATGGGGTGCAACTTTCAAGAACTCGCTTCTCAAGACTGAAGTGGTTTAACTTAGAGGCTAACAAAGACGGTGAAATATTTATATCGAAAGTTAAAGGTTATTGTCCAAAATGCGATGGTACCTTAAGGTTGGTTGATCTAGAAGTTGCCAAAAACAGATATAAAACATATGTACGATGTACTAGAAATAGTGACCATACGTGGAAATTTGATCCAACTGTGTTAGATTAATATTTCAATATTAGAATCTACAAACGTAATGACAGTAGCGTCCATAGCGAGGTTACAATGAATGAATCTAGATAGGTTAAGTTTAATATTTTAAAAAGGCACGACAAAAATACTGCAAATTGAACGATTACGAGATGAGGTGGCCAAAGGGGTTAGGCAATTAGCTGCTGGCGAAGCCGTTAGTCGTGGCGTTCTGGCAGCTTTCGAGCATGTAAGTATATTATCAAATACCAAGTCATAAATCGGGATTATTAACAAGTCTGCAAATGTCTTTGCAGACTTATTAATTTAAGTTGCTTATGTGGATGACGTACAAACTAACAAATAATCAATTACTTAGTGAAGGAATAAAAGATGGATGAACCTCAGTTTATTTGCATTGACTGCATCGGTGACAGTTATCTACAAGCGCAAATCGAAGACGATAGCAATATTGAACTATGCGATTACTGTGCAGAGAACGCACGAAGTGTAACCTTACTGTCACTTGCTAAGAAGGTCGATCAAGTTTACAGAGCACATTACCGTTTGGGTGAATATTGTCCTACTTTTTATGGTGAAAGGGATCGACCAGATTACAGGCAAAAAGGGGATAGCCCAGAAGAGATTATCACTGAGATGATTAAGGCTAGCTATGAAGAGGTAGCCAATGATATATGCAACTTATTAGATGGAATGGAAAGCTGGGATGTTGGAAAGGATGGTGCTGAAGCAATGTATGATTTTTCATCATGTTATCAACATATCACAATGGGGGCGGGGTATCATCATTCTTTGTGGGATGATTTTTGCGAGGATATAAAGCATGGCACTCGTTTCTTTTCGTTGGATGCAAAATCAAAATTAAACAAAGTATTTGCAAACATAAGTGATTATTCTTCCTTTGCTGGGAAAAAAGTTATAAGAGAAATATCTGGTATTCCAATATATAGGGCAAGAAAAGCGAATACTTTAGCAGAAATTGAAAAGGTTACATCGCAACCAGCGGTTGAATTGGCGGCACCACCTAAAAACCTGGCTGTGAATGGCAGAATGAATCCTATAGGTGTTTCTATTTTTTATGGTGCTTTTGATAGAGATACATGCATAGCTGAATTAAGACCTGCCGTAGGTGAAACTATTGTTTGTGGGGAATTTAAAGAAGCCAAACAGCTGCGTGTTTTCGACTTCACAATGCTTAATAATGTTACAGCGTTAAGTATGTTTGACCCTTGTTATGCTGAAAAGCACAGCCAGCTAATGTTTCTCAGAGATTTTGAATCTATAATCAGCAAAGCTTTTTTACCAAGTGATACCGATTTGGAATATTTGCCTCTTCAAGCTATGGCGGAGTATCTAGCCCGCTTTGTTGCTGGTGGTGTTGAGGGGATTATTTTTCCATCAGCCCAAAGAGCAGGTGCCGCCAAAAACATTGTGGTATTTGATCATCATAATAGAGCCAAAATGCATAAAAGTGTTACTAATAAAGAAGATGCTATGACGCCTTACTTAAAGTTTGTAGAGGACTCTATCTCCGTTCATAAAATTGAAGCAGTGGAGTATCAGGAATCAGTTGTTCCGTTACCGGTCTTTTTTGCGGATTTGCTAGAAGCGTAATATGAGACTCATTGCTAATTTGGCACCGTGACTGCCGACTAAGTGAACTTACATTGGCGATAAATGAGTGATCAAAGTGAAATTTTTAATGGTTAACCCACGTCACTTTGGAGATGTACACCACATTGCAAAGAAGGGCTTCTAATAAATTGCCTGATATATCTAGTATAAGGATTATAGGTATCGAATTGTAAATCTCTGCACAGGTTTATAATTCGATATTAAGGTTCACGGCTTAATTAATGGATAATTCACTTAAGGAATTAAGAATTATGTTAGGCGGTAGCCCAGCTTTTATTATCAGTCTGGGAGCTACTTTCTAGATTATTATTGTCGTAGTTTTGTAAGGACTTTAACCTAATGTTTCATCAATTTGGTTGATTAAGCTCTTTACATTGCTTTTATCCAACCCAATGGATAGTGCTTGCTCGATTACAGTCAATCTAGTTTTACTTTCCAGAAGGACATTGCGGTGCAATTTTTTATTTAGTTTTGCAAATTTTAATTTCGACTGCTTATAGTTTTTGTTGGCTATAGCAAAATTTTTTGAATGGCGGTTAACTTCACCTTCATTAAGTTTGATTTCTTGGCTAATAAACTCTTGTTGGTTTGGATCAGAGTTTAATCTTTCAAGAAAGTCAGTCATTTTGTATCTGTATTTATTAGCGACTCTATCGGTGCTGTATTGCTCTAAATATTTGGTTTTTTCAATATATTTACATATTCTTTTATCTAGTTTTCTGTTGTCAATCAAACCTTGATCGACGTCATTTAAGGTTTGGATTTCGATACCTTCCTTTTTAAATAAATTCCTAGCATTTTTAAGCCATTTAAAAGTTTCTTTTTGATGTTCAAGGTTCGGGTCTTTTCGTTCATTCATTTCCAAATCAGCTGGCTCGGCTGCTCTCACACAATCATTAACTTCAATTAATATCGGTGATGTATTGAGATCTTCTGGTGTGCAATAGTCAGTATTTTCAACAAGTGATATGCCTTGGGAATCATAACATTGTGCAACTAACCTCGAACAAAATTGTTTGTTATTTGCTATTTTGTTTTCACCACAGTTCACAGCGGCAATGGCTTCGCGTTTGCTATAAAGACTGCCAATTAAACTACGAGCAAAATCAGCAACAGTTTCTATTGTAGAGCTGTTAACTTCATTTCTAATCCGTAAAACTTTCAGGTCATTTTTGCCTTTCACAAGAATTCGTTGCGGGTTTTTAGAAAAAACACCACCCGTAACCGCATGGATTAGGGTAAAATCAACATATATCATTGCATGGGAGTAATCGCTGTTAGTGATTTTCTTAATCAAATCGCTTACAATTTTTGTATCACCAGATTGGAGTATAATGTCCCCAACCTGTAGTTTATTTAAGTCTAATAAATACATTAAATCATACCTAAAATCTATTAAAATGTGGAGAGTATATTGACTACTTAAGTATCAATCCTAGAAAATACCCCATAATTGCGCTGATGACAAGGACTGATTTTTGATTAAACACATCCCCGCCGCTTAACCTCAACCTCCCACTCCTTAAATTGTGAGCTTACGAGGACGCAGCAAAACGCGACCTGAGCAATTTTATTTGCCCAAGTCAGCGTCATTTTAGGAGGAGACTTGCGGGGTTTGTCAGATATTTTCTTGGTAATTCCAGGGCAGGAAGTTTTTCGGGTTTGCTTGAACCTTGTCCTTGTTTCGCTGCAATGCATTAAAGTAATCGAATACATTCGTCTTCGCTTGTGCTGCGGTCGCTATCATTGACGTGATCACATCGCCAATATCTGCGCCCTCTTGGGTCCCATAAAACATCGCGTTTTTTCTGTTCCTAACGATTATCTTGAGCTGTCTTTCCATATCGTTATTATCCAGCTTTGCCCCTTCTACCCGGCAAAAACACGACAACGACTCGTAATATTTATTGAAATAGCGGATCGCCTTACCCAGCCCACTATTGGCCTCGATTTCGTCTTTTTCCAGTTTATCTTCACCCCACTGTTTGATTTCCTTCATCACTGGCAATGAATTTTCTTGATGGTATTCAAGTCATTTGCTTGGCGACAACTCCCTCTCTACCACCTCTGTTTCATTTGCCCAAATGTCACCATAAAGGTCGATGATATGCGACACTTCATCTGGGAAATGGCTGATCACATCAACAAATTGTCGTCGCGCATGGGCATTGCACAGCGAGGTCACCGATTCTGTCACTGTTGGCTTGTAGCCTGATAGCGCATCACTCATCACAACTGGCGCTGGACTTGAGCTTTCTCTGTGGAGCAATACGCTGTCGATGAATTCCCCTGCGTGCCCTATGTTGGTTTCAAACAAAATAAACTGCCGCTCATCTGCTGTTGTGGCGATAAGACCTGAGCTGTAAACCCCTGTTCTTAAACGCATCTTATCGCTGTTGCGGCATTTTTTTTCTACCGACGTTTGGTCTAGTATACGGTGTGTCGTATCATCTATATCCAAATACACCGCATTGCCCGCCATCGCGAAGATTTCTTGATATACTGGTTTAATATCGTTTGACACGTATTTGACCTGATCAAATATGGTTGAAGGACTGATGCTGACACCCAGCAATTCTTGCAGACTGCCCTGACGATAAAAAGGTAGTCCTGCGTAATATTTATGGATGGCCATCAATGAACGTGCTGAATAACCATATTTTTGCGTGCCAGTGCCATCCGCCAGAACTTCTTCGGGCAATGGGGCCGTAAAATATGCACCACAAGTGTTACAACGCCATTTTTCCATCACATGCTGCTCAGCGAGAAAAGGACTCAGACCGGTGATGCGCAAAAAGCGCCCTTGCTCATGATATTTATACACCTTGCCTACCAAACACTCCGGGCAAGCATCACCAGTACTGAGATTGTCCAGTTCGTGATTCACGACCACCGCGTCAATCTCTTCGCTGCCATCATCGTCCTTATTATCCTTAGGTGGTTTGCTTTTCTTACTCTTTTTCTTTGTGGTCTTGGCCTTTTCCCCGTCATCGCCCAGATAACGCCCCTTTTCAGACGATTTTTCTATGCCTAATAATTTACGTAATTTATGGATAGTAGTGCCATGCTCAGCCAGACGCTCCTGCATCCCCATCAAGGTCACCAATGCATCGAGCACTATGTCGTAATCCTCAGCGGTTAATGCCAGGTCATGTTTTTTTGCTTCGCCAACACGCTCGATTAACTCACTCAATGAAGCGGCATCTATGTCATTAAAAGCTTTTGTCACGGGTACCCTCCAGTGTCTGCGTGTTATCGCCAATGATAAATTCGGCGGGAAGTATGATCCTTTAAAATCAATAGTCAAACATTATTTTTCATACCTACTGGCCGATTTGGACTATCTTGTGGCCAATTTGGACCACCCTGTGGCTGATTTGGACTATTATATTGATCTTGAATCTGATTTGGCTTAACAATTATGATCGCCTTGCGGTGTTTTATGGGTGCCTACCTTCTCCCAACTCGGGTCAATACCACTACCGAGTAACAATGCCCTAAGGTATTTTGCGGCCACCGCATTCATTGGCGCACCAGCGGTTGGCCAGTCTTTAAACTTGCCTTGTGACAGGCGTTTGGTCATCAACCAAAAGCCAGTGCCATCATAAACCAGCGTACGTATCATGGTTTTACTGCGGTTGATAAAGACAAACAGTGAACCACTGCGCGGATCACTGGCCAGCCTGGAACGACAAATGGCAGCAAGGCCATCAATGCCACAACGAAAATCAGCAGGTTGAGTCGCGAGCAGAATGTGGGTTTGAGCGGTCAGCTGAATCATGAACGAACCTCCGACAGGGCGGTGACGCCTTGTGTTAATGCGATGAGGTGTTCGGGAGAAATATCGCCTTGCAAGCGCATATGGCAGCCGTTATTGAAAGCCAGCTCCAAGCTTAATTCTGGCTGGTGTGGCTCATCAACACGAACATGAGGCAGCGCAACAAACTCTGCAATCTCACTGGTCTGAGGGGACGATTGCGCCCAGCGCTTTAGGTTTGGGACACTGATATTCAGGGTTGATGTTATCTGGCTGAAGGCGTAGTGCTCAAGCAAAGCCACAGCCTGCTGTTGTAAGGGGTCTGGTGTTCTTTGTGTTGGGTGAACTCGGGCTCTTCGCCATTGTTCAAACGCTGCAATGGCAGCGGCCATCAGTTGGTTCTGTTTTGTCATATTGCTTCCTCCTTTGGGATAGCAATATTAAAACATACGGGGGGATTTAAGTTGAGCTAGCCAGCCGGAAGCTCACCTTAAATTGCGCAGTCAACCGAGCCTCACGTTTGGCCTTGGCCGTCGGGTTGAGCTTCTTTTTCTTCGGCTTAACACTTGCCCCAATATCAACCCCAGACAATTCCTTAGCAAACATCTTGGGAATAACATGGCTGTAGTGTTGTTCAATCATTTGAACACTGGTGCCGCATTGCTTGGCCAGAATTTCCATGCTGACCTCACCATTCATTAACTGCCAAGTAATATAGCT
>JBLGCB010000186.1:0-12051 GCA_047617105.1 Phenylobacterium sp.
GGGCTTGGGTTTTTGCTTCAATGCTAATCTCACCATGATTGGTGAATTTAATCGAATTACCGACCAGATTGGTCAATATTTGCAAAATTCTGCCCGGATCACCTCTGACAAACGTCGGTTCAACACCGCTAACATCCAACATCAGTTCCAGCCCTTTTTCTTCAGACTGAATGGCCATTGATTTAATAAAATTGGCCAGTTGGTTATGCAAATTAAAATCGATAATCTCCAAGTCCAGTTTGCCAGATTCTACTTTAGAAAAATCGAGAATGTCATTCACCAACACCAATAGCGAATTGGCACTGTATTGGGCCAAATTAACGTAGTGTTGTTGCTTGTCAGCCAGTTTTTCCTGACACAGCAAACCCAACATCCCCAATACCCCATTCATTGGCGTTCTAATTTCATGGCTCATATTGGCCAGAAACTGACCTTTTGCCTTGTTGGCCGTTTCGGCTTTATTTTTTGCCGCCAATAAAGCTTGCTCCAGCGCGTTTTGCTCGCTGATATCACGAAAGGTGACCACATAAGATAACTCATTTTCATCCTTGAGTTGCAATTGACCAATATCAAGATGTAATGGAAACACCACCCCATCACTCCTTATACCGTTTAGCTGCTGCTCTGAATTGAGGCTATGCTGGTTTTTCAACATAATCAGCCAATGAAATAAATCCTGCTGGGTGTCGTCATAGTTATCATTTCGAAGTAGACTGGCAATATTTTTACCGTACAAAGTATCGACCGGGCAGCCAAAAATGGTTTCACAAACGGCGTTGGCAGTCTCTATAATACCTTGTTCATCGGTGGTGATAATGCCATCACTGCAAGTCTCGACAATGCCTCTGTTACGGGCCAGTAAATGGCGAATGGTTTGTTCACTTTCGGCCATTTTTCTGGCTAAAATTTTACCATAGATAAAAACAGCGCAAACCATCAATAGTATCAAGCCAACAATCAGATATTCATAACGAGACAGCTCTTTGGCTTTGGCAATTTCAGAACTCAGCAACAAATCTTGTTGGCTTCGAATAATATGATTCACCTCGGCCAGCGAGGTACTGGCTTTGGCAAAGTGTTGGTCCATTATCGCCATTCGTCCACCAGCAGTGGTGCGCTCACCTTTTTTGTAATAAGCAAAAATACCATTGGCTTCAGCAACTATATCCATTTCATAGGTGTTCACCTGCTGTAGATTCAATACCAACTGCTGCACCAACGCCTGGTCTTCCAAACGGTTGACATCTTCATAGATGGACCCATACAACTGCAAAAACTCTTGATGATGAATCACCAGCTTGGCCGACTCTTCATCTGGCGCATTGGACTCAAAAACATCGTTGCCAGGGGTATTGACCTTAATCAATATCTGGCTCAAGTCAGAAAGGTTACCCGCCCGCTTCGCCCAGGTATTATTGACATCGACAGATTCACTGTAGATAGTCAATATAGTGAAGCTTAAAAAAAGTGTGGCGGTCACGGTGATAAGGTCAAAGGTGGCTAATAGATAATAAATCAAATGCCAGCGAGGGGGTTTTACCTCTTGTGATTCTTGAGGCTGTAGTTCATTGAGCATGTATTTACCTTTAAGTGATGAGTATTGACCATACATCCTAGTTAATGTTGAATATTATAGTGTGCTTCACAAGTTTCTGCACAATAACAGATGACTGAGTCGGAAACTAGGTGACAAGGTGACCAAATTGATAGAAAACATTGCATATTTATGACAATCTACTACCTCACTGGAAAGCGCTTTCATTAAAATAAAGCAGTATATCGATTTAGCGTATCGGACCATCACGCCGAATGAAGCAATCACTGTCGCCGCTGACGCAAAAGACAGCTCAGATGATAATATTTGGGGTTGGTGGTGATGGTGCAGGTGCAGGTAAAAATATTTATATTACTGATTTGAATATTTCTAAGTAGGTTTTGTTGATACCTATTGAACCCCGGCTGCCCAAGCTGGGGTTTAACTACGGCATTAAAGGTCTTTGTGATGATAGCAAAGCAGCAGAGGGTTAATAAAAGTTCGATGCCCAATAGACAGAATAAATCGCAAGGACAATGATCACAGGCAATACTTTGCGTCCCGTGCTGGCCGCTTCATCATGGTGAACTGATGCCTGGTTTTGCTGTCGTAACTGCTTTTGTTTGGCCAGCGCCATTTGTTTTCGTTGCTGCTTTAGTCGTTGTTTCTGGAAGCTCATTGTATGGTCTCACACATCATTTATCGTCTGACCATACAATGCACTTTTTAGCCCGCCAATTCTGTGAGCCACATCACAAAAAAACACAAGTATTTTTGATTTCGGCCCTAAAAGACCGGGATTACAGCGCCAGCAAGGCAGAAAGAAACGATATCAACCCTATCAATCCCCAAGTGACCACTGCACCGCCGACAAACAATGCCGTTTTGCCGCCACTAAATTCTCGGGTCTGTAATGCCACAATATCTTTAATCTGGATGACCACATTCTCGCCAGTCACCTGTTCACCATCCACTTTTTTGACCTCAAACTCATGCTGTTTACCATCCGCCGTGACAATTGTAACCGCATCACCGACTTGGATCATTTGCTCACTGACAATTTGTTGCTGAAGCACCTCTGGGGTCATTTCAACAGACTTTAATGAACTACAGCCTTGAATGAACAATGCCAATGACAGGGCCAATACCAAATGCATTATATTCTTTTTGTTAAACAATTTACTTTCCTTTTTTAATCTATGGTTTGTACTTGATTTGATAGTCTTTCCATCAATGTTAGGCGACTATCCCATGGTTCAACACCGCCTGTAAAGTTTTAATCACACGCACACTTGAATGGCTGATTGGTGCTAAACCTGAAGTATCAATATTTTCTACATCCTTTACGCCCTCCTCCTCCTCTTGATGGTGCTGAGGATGAAGCGCTAGCACCTCGGCCCAACCTGGCCTCTCTGCGGCTGGCAAAATCTGCGACACTTAAAAAGTCATTGGGTTTCATCGAGTTTGAACGTGCGCGTCTGATACCAGATGCTTTCAAAACACCAATATCGTGATCTGAAACTTTTTTTGAAGAAGATGAAAAAGAAACCGCTGACAATTCTGGGTTTACTGGGATTTGTTGACCTCTTTTGTTTGTAGTGTATGTTGCCTGCGCAAATGATTGAAGTTGGCCAAAGCTTTTTGCGTCTTCGCGTTCATCGCCGATGGTTAACTTTGCGGTTTTCAAATCCAGTAAATAGTTCTCAACTCCGTCCCCTCTTCTTTGAGCAACAACAAGATCTGGATATCTATTACCCCGCTTATTCGCATCAGGCACCCTAGTTTGCGATGCGAGAATTTTGGGGTAGGCCGACCCGCTTCTTTGCCTGCTTTGAGTAAAGTGATCGGCAAATGCAGCTGTTTGCCTAGCTTCATTTAAATACCCCCAGCCTTTTGGATCATCCCGCCCTCTATTGTTTGCCTCAACCATTGACTGTCGAATAGCCTGCCTTGCGACATCACTCCGGCTGCGCTTATCTGGTGGAGCGAAAAAAGCTTCTCTGGGCGCTCTGCTTGACGGGGCTGGCGAGCGTGAGCTGCTGCTGGCACCTGCCCCCATCCCCATAAAGTTTCCATTAAAATCTTCTTGTTCTTTTCTTTTAGCAGCTCGTTCCTTAGCTCCAAAACGGAGACTGCCATGACGAGGCACACCGAAAGCTCCTCCGGCACTAGCGCCGCCTGATGCTCGCAAAAGATCTCCAAAAACATTGCTGTTAGATTGATGGTTACCACGCCTCTTCGCTGGTGAACTTGAGCTGCTGCTGGCACCAGCGCCTCTGCTAGCGTCATCACGGTTCGACGCCCCCAGCCCCCCGGGAAAAGGTCCCACATCAATTTGTTCTGGCAAAAGGTCCGTATATAAATGAAGGAAATCTAGGGAAGTATCTCGCCCTTGACCCGACGAACTTGATGCTGCACCATTTTGCCCTCGTTCAGCAGCCAAACGTTGAGACAGTGTTAGCCTCTGGCTATCGTCTTCCGCATCTGGCTGATCTTGGGCTTCATCGGCTCTCCGGTCTGAGCGACTTCTGGCAAGTGCCTCAAAAAGAGAGAGTCGAGCGGACGGACCTGCACGACCAGGGTCACTAGCCCTCGCTGCAAAGGAATGACGAACCCCGCCCAGACTTGAAGGACTTTGGGCATTATTACTCAACGCAAAGGGATTACGAGGACGCCCCTGACTTGGTGAGGCTGAAGCATCCGCTAAACTTGGTGGCGCCGAAGCACTGGGGACTGGCACTTTGGCACGGGGTGGCTCACTAGCAACCTCCCTTGTATCACCACCGCCAGCTCCAGCTCCTTTTTGACCTCCCCAAAAGGACGACAAAGTACGTTGTCCTTTATTTGAACCCGACTTAGCACTATTTGAACTTTTGCTTGGGCGTGCTCTTTTTTTACCCCCGCCTCCGCCGCCACTGCTACTCATAAAAGCACCTCGCCACTCACCATTATTTGTATGATTAAGCATTTAAGGTGCCACTTTAAACAAGCGCTAAAAACGCTGCTCTGCGGTGATTGTATTAAAAGCGCGTTGAAAGCGCGGGTCAACTAACCCCCTGTTCGGGTGAAATTTAACCCGGGTATAACGTGGTGCGCACCATCAATGAACCACTTGATTGCGGCCCTGCTTTTTCGCGCGATAAAGGTTTTCATCCGCCAGCTGCAAAATCGCATCAAAGCTATCGCCATTTTTAAAACCAGCCAGCCCCATACTAACAGTCACCTGTGGTACATCAGTCATGTCCATATTGGCAATGTTAATTCTGAGTCTTTCGCACACGGTCAAAGCAAGTGCTTCTTCGGTATCAGGAAGGGCCAACAAAAACTCTTCACCACCCCATCGATACACCCGATCGCTGGGTCTAAGGGTTTTTTTGAGCATTTGGGCCAGCGCAATAAGCACTTCATCGCCTACTTGATGGCCGTGGGTATCATTGATTTTTTTGAAAAAATCAATGTCTAATATCACCAATGTCAGTGGTTGGTAATCAATATTAAAGCGACGCATAAATGCAGCCACCTCCTCCATCGCCGCCCGCCGATTGTGTAAACCGGTCAATATATCGGTTTTGGCCAACTCTTCCATGCGCTGAGATGCGGCTTCTAGCGCTTTATTGCGATCTTCTAATTCTTGGGTTCTTTGATGGACAATAGATTCCAGTTGCGCATTAAATTGTTTAAGTTTTAATTGTGCTGCTTGGCGTTGGCGGATATTGACCAATAACACTGAAATGATCACCGATAAGCCAATCACCAGGGCTATTACAGCGTGAATAAGGGTTTTGAATTGTTCATAGACTGATTCTGGTTTGCCAAACACCACACTTTCTGGCGGCAAGAAATCCATATTGATATTAAATTTTTGCAGCTGGTCATAATCAAAAAATGGCTTGTAAGACGCCTTATCTTTAATTTTTAGGTCTGAAATTGGCACGCCATCCAGAATGCTCAATGCCATCTTGGCCGCGTTTTGACCATGTTTATAGGGGTTATTCATCAATCCGCCAATCGCGCCATTGCCAATCATTAAACCGCCCCACATGCCATACACAGGCACTTTGCTGATGCGGGCCAATTCGGGTAAATCGCTGTCGAATGAAAAGTAATTACCCAGCTTGTCTTTGTGAATGGCCAACATCAGAAAAGCACTTTGACTATCCATATTCTGCGCGCTTTGATGTAATTCATCCAACGAAAAACTGTCCCATATCTCTAATGAGACCTGCTGCTTTAAAGGGTCATTCAACCATTGAGATTTGATCAATTTGGCTTGCTCTACCATACGCAGGCCCAAACCGGTGGTATCGCCGAGCAATATCACTTTGTTGACTTGTGGTTGAAGCTGTTGAATCAGCTCAAGGTTACCCTCGATTTCCATACCTTCTTTTATGCCGGTGATATTGGTGCGATTATTGAGGGTTTCGGGGAATAAAACATTAACACCACAAAATACGATGGGGATATCTGGAAACAAGGTTTGACCGTGCTCAATCATAAAGTAATAAGCATGGTCATCACTGGTAATAATCACGTCTGGTCGGTAGCTGAGATACTTGTATCGTAATAGATCGACCAGTTTATCCTGGTACTGCTGATCGCCCACATGTCGCCTCGCATCCATAAACTCAATATGAAGGTTTTCAGCGGCAATATTGTTGCCTAAGCTGTCTTTGACGCCTCTGGTCAGTTCATCTGTCCATTTGTATTGCGGATGGTAGGAATTGAGTAAAAGTACTGTCGCCCCCTTCATTGCGAAGGTGGAAAGTGACAGCAAAGACAATACCAACATGAATGTCTTTTTGAGCATAGAGATCCAACTTATTGAAGTGAAAGCCAAACGTTGAGTTTAAGTATATACCCAAATGAATTTTTTGTTTAACTCAATAGAAATACCTGAGTTTTGTTAACCCACATCAGCTAATAAGCTGAGCAGCAGAGTCATTATAAACATGCTGAGTTTCATGCGCAGATCCCCGGAATTTTAACGGCCTATATGGATAGAACCGTTTTTTCGCTTTTTACTTTCATTGATGTGACCAAGCTGGCGTCAAAAACCGGGTTTCAAGACGCATTTTAAGGCTTAGTGTAAGGCATTAGTTAAGAGTTAGTACTGCATTAACATCAATGTGAAGGGCGACAAACCAATTAGGCATAAAACGCCAGCCATTACTGGCAGATAATAATCCATAAATTTGTCCGCTAGCCTGTTTTTCCAGCCATAGCTGGTTTTCTTGATTTCGGTTTGGGTCTGTTGCTGTTTAGTAGCAGTAGGGGCAGTTGCCATCGACGATGATGAAACTGTATTTGGTGAGCGATTAAAAGTCTTCATAATTAAATCTCCGTTTATAATCAATAAGGGTCAATCAGGCCAATGGTGATGTTTTAATTTCATCGCAGAATTGATTGGCCCTATTACATCCATCGGCAGCCGATTGGATATCTTTAGGCTAAAAGTTAAACAAGTTGTAGATTTTTCAAACCAAATGAAATTGTAAATGTACTTTGTATCGAACTGAGTAAGCGCTGAGCAAAAATAGCGAAGGAGGTTAGAGCTGGTTGAGTTTTTAAGCGTAATTTCATGATGATGATTCCTTTTATATACGTATCTCTGATGAATCACTAAAGGTGACCATTAGAGTTACACTACCAGATATCAGCCGCCAATGAAACCTGAAACATTCGAGACCTCAAAACTTTTAATTGTAATCACGCCTAGTTTTTATTAGGCTGTTGATTCGATACCATAACCAATGAACCAACATGTCCACAGCCAAAAAATTGAACATCAGCGAAAAAGACTACCTGGTTGGTGAACCTCTATCAGACGTCAAGCACGAATTTATCAACGGCGCAGTTTATGCCATGGCTGGTGGGACAAAAGATCACAATACCATTTGCGGCAATATTTTTGGCGAATGGCGTCAACAATTAAAAGGACAACCTTGTCGACCCTTTTTCGCCGATGTTATGGTCAAAGCCGCCAGCCATTATTTTTACCCGGATGTGATGTTAGTATGCGAACCAGATAAGCGCGATAACGAGCGGTTAATTCATGCCCCCACCATAGTGGTTGAAGTACTGTCATCATCCACCCGCATCAATGACTTAACCTTCAAGAAAATAGCCTATTTAAACATCCCCTCACTGCAAGAATACTGGCTAGTTGAACAAGACCGATGTGAAATAGAAGTCTTCCGTCGCAGCGAAAACTGGGCCTCAACCTATCATGTACTAGGAGACACCATTACCTCCGAGATTATCGGAGTCAGTTTAACGGTTGCGGACATCTATGCAGAGGTTGAGAATCACAAAATCACAGCATTATTGACTAACCCCGAATAATATTTATTCACTAAAATAGCCTTTTTACCCAAATTTTCCATTCAAAAAATCATCAAACGCCTATTTTGTCTTAAATCAAGCTGATTTCCTGCTAACTAAATATTTACATTGTCTTTACAATTAATCGTATCAATTCGACTAAATCCGACATTGATAACCAGAGACTTGAGTTGTATTTTTGATAAATGCAATTCTGACAATAATAAATCGAACAAGCAGGAACAGTCCAAAATGAATCTAAAAATGAAAACCCTAAGCATAACGGTGATGCTGTTATGTGCCAATGCCGCTTATGCAGCTAATACCAAGAGCGCCAATGTGCAAAAAGCCATTGGCCTTGATGTGGCCACAACCGCCCAATCAGATAAGGTTGTGCACGGTCATCATCAGTTGTCTGACCAAGCCGAGCAGGCATTGCCAACACGACATTCGCAAAGCAGCAGCGATAACAACAGTAAAACCATCACCAAAACAACCCAATCCAGCCTTCGTTCAGCCGTCGCCAGTGCAGCTGCTACCTGTAACGATCAGGCGTTTGTCACCAGTGGCACAGCGCTGTTAAATGAAATCAAAAATCAAAGTCACGATTGCGTCGGTCGGTTATTTACCGATGCCGCTGATAACGTACGTTTGGGCACTTTTACCGAAGCCAATATCATTGCCGTGGCGCAAGAAGCGCAAAAACAATCGGTCAGTTATGATGGCATCGACGCCGATGCGTACCTTAACAGCCTTTATTACTGGATTAAGGCGGCCTATTTTTATGGTAACCGAGAGTTGCTGACCACCGCCAACCAAGCAGCCACCAAAGCCGCGTTAGATGCACTGGTGGCCAACAGCCATTTTTACGATAAAACCGCCGAAAACGCCGCCGTGGTGAAAGGTGCTATTGCCAACTTTAACAATGCGCTATTGTCAGAACATTATATGCCTGCCTTTAAGCAGCTGTTGAATGTGTATGACCCATCATATGAAGCGATTACCGACTGGGGCGGCAATCTGGCCACCATGACTTGGGGTGTGGTTAAAAATTGTGCCTCCAACCAATGGTGTCGTAATCAGCACTTTAATACCACTTTTATCAATTCAATGGGCGATTTTGTTCACGACAATATTGATTGGTTAAAAAAATCTGCCTCAGATTATCATTTGCATAACTTTGGTTATCAGTTGGCCAATATCTATTCCGCGCGCAACGACAGCAATTTCAGCAGTATTGAAGCGACGTTAAAAGCCCAGCTCAATAAAGTATTCAACAACTTTGGCCCGTTACCCACCGATGTCGGCCGCCGTGCTTATTTACAAGCAATGTCTTCAGCCAACTATCATCAACAATGCACCACCTATAACCTGTGCGATTCAAAACAGCAGATTATCGACAGCGTATTGGCCGATCGCATCAGTTGTGCCTCTGGTAGCCTGTTTATGTGGGCACAAGACATGAATGACGAACAGCGACAATGGGCTTGTAATTCACTCGGTGGCCACGAAAGTTATTTCCACAGTAAAATGCAAACCAATCAAACCCCAGTTACGCCAGACGATAACGATAAATTACGGATGATCGTATTTAATGACAAGCGCGAATGGAGCATTTATGGTGGCGCTTTATTTGGCGCTGGCACCAACAATGGCGGCCTGTATTTAGAAGGCGATCCATCCAAAGCGGGTGATCAAGCGACCTTCTTTGCTTATGAAGATGTGCCAGAACGGCCAACCTTTGATATCTGGAATTTACGTCATGAATATATCCATTATCTTGATGGCCGCTTTAATACCCAGGGCGATTTTCATGACATCAATGGTGCCGGGCGCAGTGTTTGGTATGGTGAAGGGATAGGCGAATATGCCTCACGCCGTGATTGCAACGACGATGCGATCAGCCAAGCAGGCCAAGGCACTTACCCACTCAGCACCATTTTTGACAATGAATATGGTGTCGGCCAAACCCGGATTTATCCTTGGGGTTATCTGGCAGTGCGTTTTATGTATGAACGTCATCCAACCACCTTTTTCTCGATGATTGACGGTTTTCGCCAAGGTAATTACGCCAACTATCGCACCAACATGGTCGACCAATGGATCAGCCAAAAAACCTATGACAGTGAGTTTGCCCAGTGGTTACCCACGGTACAATCTACCGGTTGCAGCATTGACACTAGCCGCCCCACTTCACCGGTAGACCCTATTGATGTTGATGAAGTTCAAGGCAATGATATGGTTGGCATTAACGCCTGTGCCGTCAACCCTCCTGCTGACGCACGGGCCAAAATTTTGGCTGGCAAAGCGATGTGTTTGGCCAATATCAGCGGTGGTAATCAGTTGCAAATGGGCATTTATGTACCAAGCGGATTGGTCAATGTTGATATGCAGCTGACGTTACGTCATGGCAGTGGCGACACTAAGTTATTGCACCGTTCGGGCGGTCGTCCAAATGACAGCGTACATGATTACGTTTCTGACAATGCTGGCACAGAGCAAACCATCACGGTCAATGATGTGCAAACGGGCTGGAACTACGTTCACACCCGTGGTCAACAAGCATTTTCAGGGGTGACTTTACTGGCCCGTTACATTCAAAAAGGCGGTTCAACACCAACCACTGGCACCTTGGCTAACACCTGCCAAACCCAAGCACCATTTACCAGTCGCACAATGACGGCGGGCAAAGCCGAATGTTTAGCAGCCAGCAGCCGGGTATCGCTGACCATTCCAGCGGTGAATGATCACACCAGCATCGCCATTACCATCGGACATGGTACAGGCAATTCAGATGTGATTTATCGCAATGGCGGCTGGCCGAGCAGCAGTACGTATGATGGCAAATCATCTAATGCAGATAATAGTGAATGTATTTACATTGACAATATCAGTTCAAGCAATGCTTATTGGGGTTATATCAGCATTGAAGGTAGTCAGGCCAATGCCAGTGTGGTGGTTGATTTTGATACCGCTGGCTGTCGCGGGGTGGAGTAATTTGCGTAGGGTGCCCGTGCGTAGCACGGTCCGAGGTTACGAGGAGCATTGCGCACCATTGGTCAGCAAGCCATAGACCAACCTGGAATATGGTTGGCTGAAGGGGAACGGGAAGCGAATACCTGGAGCTTTCAGGCCCCTGAAGTGAGTGCATGGAAGCACGAAGGGCGGGCCCCAGGGACGGTTAAAGCACTAATGTTGCCGTTACAAAAACCTGATTAGTTATAACCCAACAGTGACGAATGGCTCATGGTGCGCAGGTCAGCAAGCCATAGATCAACCTAGAATGTGGTTGGACGATGACGAATGGCTCATGGTGCGCAGTGCTGCTCGTGCCTCGCATTTCGTTACACGAAAGCACCCTACGAAAAATATCACAAGGCAACTGTAGTCGAATAAACTCACACCCGACGCAACGTCTGTGAAGGCAACTCCTTAAATAACCGACCATACTCCGCCGCAAAACGACCGAATTCAACAAAACCCCAACGCAATGCAATATCAACCACCTTGGTCATTTTGGGATTGGCGATGACCAAATCATGTTTGCTGCCATTGAGTCGAACAAGTTTAAGATAACGTACCGGAGTAACGCCAAGCTGCTCTTTAAAGCCATATTCCAAGCTGCGTTCGCTCAGTTGTGCAACCGTGCATAACTCTGGGATGGTCGGCAAATAACTGGCATGAACGTTAAGATACTCAACCACCCTACGCACCCCTGATAAACGCCGGCTGTGGGGCATTAATATGGGTTGTTCTTCAAGGGTTGAAGACAACATATTGATCACCAACTGAAAAATTTCTGCACTGAAAAGACGTCGAATATCTGGATTATTCAACAATGTCGCCTGACCAGAGAGCTGCAATAACATCTCACATACCCTATTTTTATAATTGGCCATTATGCCAGGTTCTACCTGACAGGCTTGACTGATAAACCAGTTTGGTGACATTGGCCGTCCGGTAAGACGTTCGGTATTTTCAGCCAGCATGGTTTTATCCAAAATACAGCCTATATGCTCCAGTTTTTCGTTAAAACGCACGTTCCACTCGCTACCACTGGCCTGTAATAAACTGTTCTGCTGAAATTCTTTGCCACAAAAGCGCATCCCTGTTGAATCATTCAGTACTGTTGCTAAAGGAAAGAAATTACCCGGCGGTGCGGCTTCGATTTGGGTCCCTGCATTGAGTTGCTCGCG
>JBLGCB010000187.1:0-11930 GCA_047617105.1 Phenylobacterium sp.
CAGGCTGAATGTCGCATCATGAATTTGATAACGAGTAGCGGCAGCCGTTTCATCACTAATAGTGATAGCGCAGCTGTGCTATTAGAATACCATTTTGCTGATATTTATAAACGATGCGGTGCTCATCATTGATGCGTCGTGACCAATAGCCAGCCAAAGTGTGTTTTAGTGGTTCTGGCTTGCCAATACCTTCATAAGGAGAGCGTTGAATGTCCTTGAGCAGTGTATTGATGCGTTTCACGACTTTCTTATCAGTCTGTTGCCAGTATAAATAATGTTCCCAGGCGGCGGTGGAAAAAATCAAGTTCATTCAATGAGTGCTCTTTGAACACCGTGACCTGCCTCCAATTCTGCAATGGATTCGATCAATTGCTTGGCGTTGGCTGGTGAGCGCAATAAGTAATTGGTTTCTTCCATCGCGTTATAGTCTTCTAGAGACATCATGACTACCGGATCTTCACTTTTACGGGTGATGATAACGGGTGAGTGGTCATTACACACCTTCTCCATAGTGCTGGAAAGGTTTGCTCGGGCAGCAGTATAACTGATGGCATCCATAATATACTCCAAAATGTACGTGTACGAAAAACTGTACGTTAATGATAATGATGTAATGTACGGATGTCAATTGGCTTGTGCTTTGACTTTCCTCACCAATAAATAACTCAGCACTAAACCCATCGCGCAGATCACGACGATTAAGGTAAAGAAGTTGGCAAAACCTTGACTGCCTGGGCCTGCATCTAATATTCGCCCTGCGATTGGGGCAAAGAATATATCTGGGGTGAAACCGATGAATGAAATAATGCCGACACTGGTGCCGGTTAAATAACCCTTGATTTTGGTCTCTTCGAGCAAAGCAAAATAGATGCCTCGCAGGGCGTAAGCAACAAAAAAGGTCAGCAGAATATTGGCATAAATCCAGCCGATCCAGACGTTTTGTGGATTGATCAGTGATAATAGGCCATAGCAAATCACTAAGGTGATAAAGCTGAGTAAGATCATTCGACTGGCGCCGAACTTATCGGCCAACACACCCGCCACCAATGCGCCCAAAGGACGCAAATAAGCGGCTGAAGAGGCAGCCGTGGCTGATTCCACCTCGTTAAATCCAAGTACACGGGTGGCGTATAACGGGTAAAAATCTAGTCCTTTAAAAGCACAATAGGCGGCCAGTACGATGCCACCCTGGTACCATACGGTGGGTAATTTGACGACCTCAATGACTGAGCTGATAAATGGTGGCCGGGCGTGAGCACGGTTACCAGCATCAGCAGGCTTGGGCACAAACAGCCAAACCAGCACTGCGGCCAGCAAGGTTAAACTGGTGTATAAATAAATCACCGTTTGTAGTGCGGCACTACGTTCATCATGACTCAGTTGGTCCACTTCTGTAGGCAAAACGGCACTAAAAGCAAAAACAACGATGGAGGAGATAGCGGCGGCAAGCAAACCTCGCCCGCCATCAAGCAGGCCAAAAGCTTTACCCTGAGATGAAGTACCGCCCCAGGCTCGGGTGACGGTTATCATCGGTGCCCAAAACAAAAAGATGGTGCTCGCGCCCCAAAAGGCATAAATCCACGTTAGGGTGTTATGACTGGGGAGTTGGGCTAAAAAGAGGCCACCAATGGCGGTGGTGAACAAGGAAATACACATTAAATTTCGAGGGTTAAACTTGTCGGCAATTAGGCCGCCGGGAAAATACGCCAGCGTTGCAGTGATACCGTAAAAAGCAAAGATATCGCCTAATTGGGCACCGGATAAATCGAATACATTCATCACCGTGGGCAAGAAAAATCGAGGAATATGAAACGGTAGACTAAAAATAAGTTCTGCGGCAAAGATGATGCTAAACATCACCATAAAACGTCTAATGGGAGATTGTTGGTTTGTCATGGCTGAATTATTGTTATTGGTTGAACGGTTGATACCTCAATGTTGCGGTATTACTAAGTTAAGGGCAAGTTTTTTTCGTTACCATACTTTCAATGATTCCAGACTATGACCTCGCTAATCAGTTATGATGGCGCCCGAATGATCGCCGCCGTTTTTAAAAGAAAGTTTAATAGAGAGTCTAATCGAGGAGCCTGACAAATGAACAACGTGGTACAACCTCAGCCAAACTTTTTTATGGTTGGTGTCGTCAAGGGTGGCACTACCTCGTTACATCGGTATCTTGATCAGCATCCTGATATCTACATGAGTCCGGTCAAAGAAACCAATTATTTTGCTCGCCAAGACATTGATACCACGGCCTTTAATAAAGCCTATGCCCATGATGTGAATGTTGATCTCAAGCAGTATCTTAAAACCGATATGAAACAAGTGATTCATATCGCCCATGTCACGCAAGCGGCAGATTATGCCAAACTGTTTGCCAATGTCAGCAATGAAAGCGCGATTGGTGAGGCCAGTAATTCTTATATTCTTTATGAAAATGCACCAAAACTGATTCATCAGGCTTATCCCGACGCCAAAATTATTGTGATGCTACGTAATCCGGTCCAGCGTGCTTTTTCACAATATGTGATGAATTTACGCCTTGGTAAAACCCGCGAAAAAGATTTTATTACCGAGCTTGAACAAGACCATAACGGTGAACTCCAAGGTTGGGGCGCAAACCATCAATACCTTTCTATTGGCCTGTATTACCAGCAAATCAAACGTTATTATGATTTATTCGCCAAAGAGCAGGTTCACATTTGCTGGTTTGATGAATACAAAACGGATGGCGATAAGGTGGTTAAATCTATTTATCAGTTTTTAGCGGTGGCAGAGGATTTTAAGGTCGATACTGCAACCAAACTCAATACCGCCGGAGTGGCGAAGTTTGGTCGTTTAAATTATTTTATCAATCAATCGGGGGTTGTTAGCTGGGCCAAACGAAAGTTGCCCAAAAGCTGGCGTGAACCGTTTAAACGCTGGATGTATACCGCAGACAAGCAGGCCATGCCAAAAATGACCGAAGCCCAAAAGCAGTATCTGATTGATTTTTACCGTGACGATATTGAAGCGCTGGCTCGTTTGCTTAATAAAGATTTAAGTCACTGGTTAAGATAGGGTTTGTACGCGTACCCCGTTCAACATGAAAATTTACCCTCTATCACTTTAACCCAAACTCAAGTATAATTTGCAGCCAGATTTTTCTATTAGTGCTATTATAGAGTGCTATTTAACCGCGCCCATACCTAACTTAAGAGGATGTTACTGTGCTTCAAGATTATCGTAAACACGTTGAAGAACGTGCCGCTCAAGGCATCGTACCGAAACCATTAGATGCTGAGCAAACTGCCGGGCTGGTTGAATTAATCAAAAATCCACCACAAGGCGAAGAAAAAGTTTTACTCGATTTGCTGATCAATCGTGTACCACCTGGTGTTGACGATGCCGCTTATGTTAAAGCTGGCTTTTTGGCCGCACTGGCCAAAGGTGAAGCACAATCTCCGATTTTAGATGCTGCCAAAGCCACTGAATTGCTTGGCACCATGTTAGGCGGTTACAACATCACCCCGATGATTGAGCTGCTTGATAACGAAGCCCTAGCGCCTATCGCTGCTAAAGGGTTGTCGCACACTTTACTGATGTTTGATGCTTTTCATGATGTTAAAGAAAAAGCCGACGCCGGTAACGCCGTGGCTAAACAAGTGGTTGAATCTTGGGCCAACGCCGAATGGTTTACCTCTAAACCTGAATTAGCCGAAAAAATTACCGTGACTGTTTTTAAAGTTACTGGTGAAACCAATACTGATGATCTTTCTCCTGCTCCTGATGCTTGGTCACGTCCTGATATTCCATTACACGCTTTAGCGATGTTGAAAATTGGCCGTGATGGTATCAATCCTGATGAAGAAGGCACTATCGGCCCAATCGAACAAATCAATGAACTGAACAAAAAAGGCTTCCCACTGGCTTATGTTGGTGATGTTGTTGGTACTGGTTCTTCACGTAAATCGGCCACTAACTCAGTATTGTGGTTTATGGGTGATGATATTCCACATGTGCCAAATAAGCGTGGCGGTGGTGTTTGTCTTGGTAATAAAATTGCGCCAATCTTTTTCAACACCATGGAAGATTCTGGTGCTTTGCCAGTCGAGCTTGATGTTGAAAAATTGGCGATGGGCGATGTGATTGATATCTTCCCTTACGAAGGTAAAGTAAAACGTCACGGGACTGATGAAGTCGTTTCTGAATTCTCACTTAAGTCAGACGTGATCCTCGACGAAGTACGTGCCGGTGGCCGTATTCCTTTGATTATCGGTCGTGGTTTGACTGAACGTGCGCGTGAATCTCTAGGTTTGCCGGCGGCTGATATCTTCCGTCGTCCAGGTGATATCACCGATTCTGGCAAAGGTTATACTTTGGCTCAGAAGATGGTCGGTAAAGCATGTGGCGTAACCGGTATTCGTCCGGGACAATATTGTGAGCCGAAGATGACTTCTGTGGGTTCACAGGATACTACAGGCCCAATGACCCGTGATGAGCTTAAAGATTTGGCTTGTTTGGGTTTCTCTGCTGATTTGGTGATGCAGTCTTTCTGCCATACCTCTGCTTATCCAAAGCCGGTTGATGTGACCACTCACCATACTTTGCCTGATTTCATTATGAATCGCTCTGGTGTGTCATTGCGTCCAGGTGATGGCATCATTCACTCATGGTTAAACCGCATGTTGTTGCCTGATACCGTTGGTACTGGTGGTGATTCTCATACGCGTTTCCCCCTGGGTATTTCATTCCCGGCAGGTTCTGGTCTAGTGGCTTTTGCTGCTGCGACTGGTGTTATGCCATTAGACATGCCTGAATCAGTATTGGTTCGTTTTAAAGGTGAGATGCAACCGGGTATCACTCTACGTGATTTGGTTCATGCTATCCCTTATCAAGCCATTCAAGATGGTCACTTAACGGTTGAAAAAACCAACAAGATAAACGTCTTCTCTGGTCGTGTATTAGAGATTGAAGGACTTAAAGGATTGACCGTTGAGCAGGCGTTTGAATTATCTGATGCCAGTGCTGAGCGTTCTTCATCGGGTTGTGCCATCAAACTTGAAGAAGATTCGATTGCTGAATATCTTAATTCAAATATCGTCATGCTTAAGTGGATGATTAGCGAAGGTTACGGCGATGTACGTACTATCGAACGTCGTATTAATGCGATGCAAGCATGGTTGGCGAATCCTGAGTTGATGGAATCTGATGCCGATGCTGAATATCACGCAATCATTGAAATCGACCTGAATGAAATCAAAGAGCCGATTTTATGTGCACCAAATGACCCAGATGATGCGCGTTTATTGTCTACGGTTGCAGGTCAGCAGATTGATGAAGTGTTCATCGGTTCTTGTATGACTAACATCGGTCACTTCCGTGCCGCTGGTAAATTGCTTGAAAACTTCAAAGGTCAGTTGCCGACTCGCTTGTGGGTTGCACCACCAACCAAAATGGACGCTGCGCAGTTAGTTGATGAAGGTTACTACAGCATCTTTGGTCGTGTTGGCGCAAGAACAGAAGCACCGGGTTGTTCACTGTGTATGGGTAACCAAGCACGAGTGGCTGAGAAATCGACTGTGGTTTCTACTTCTACCCGTAACTTCCCGAACCGTTTAGGTAATGGCGCAAATGTTTTCTTAGCATCAGCTGAGTTGGCATCGGTCACTTCGATTACTGGTAAGTTACCAACGGTTGCAGAATATATGGAATATGCCGAGAAAATCAATGCGACGGCGGCGGATACTTACCGTTACCTGAACTTCCATAAAATGCCTGAATACACCGCTAAAGCAGACAACGTGATTGTTCAGCAAGCGGTTTAAACGCCTTTTTAGGCTTTGTAGGGTGCGCACTGCGCACCAATAAAAACGCCATTCTTGCTTTTGTGAGAGTGGCGTTTTTTTGTGTGGGTTTGTCGTTGGTTGGTGATTAATGGTGCGCGAGGCTGTGTAAAAAATTCCCAAGAGTACCGTGAATCATGGAATATGCTCGAAAAAGGCTTGTTTATG
Source organism: Phenylobacterium sp. (assembly GCA_047617105.1). Taxonomy (GTDB): domain Bacteria; phylum Pseudomonadota; class Gammaproteobacteria; order Enterobacterales; family Alteromonadaceae; genus JABSOG01. The sequence goes on from JBLGCB010000187.1 coordinate 5,994, forward strand.
ACTGCAAGGTCACGCGTGGGCACAAAAAGCGTGACCACCCTACGTAAATCGGTTTTTTATTTGTTCGCACAACGGTATAACTGAACTAGTATTAAGAGTATGCGGCTAAGGTATAAGGTAAAAAGTTATGGAATTTGAATTTTCCAAGAACACCATAAGTGGAGGCTATCATGCCAAATTCTCGCTGGAGCATGAAGTGTTTGCCCCTTGGTTAATGGATGAAGTGGGCAATGATGCCAGTCAGATAAAAACCCTGTTTCAGTCGATTGAGCAGCTTAGGCAACATAAAAGCCAAGAGCTGACGGTTCAGGGTCGTGAATATGTGCTCATTCTGAACAACTCTGATGTCACATTACAATTGAATGCCAGTTGTGACGGTGCAGGTGGCATTCAGGGGGCAGATCTCGAAGAAGAGTTGTCGGTCAACGATGACAACTATTACGCCGCTTGTGGGTTGGATGATTTTAATCTGATGCTTGAATCATGGCAGAACTTTTTGAATAGTTGATATTTATTTGCTGAGTATAACCCCTTATAGCGCTCACCATTATCAGGCATTGATAGCACTGTTTGTTGATTTTAAACAAGAAAGTGCCGCAGTGTCTGATGTGTTTGATGAACTCAAAGATAACTTTACCCCCGCCATTGCCTTGTACGTTGATCAGCATATTGCGCGCAGCGTTAGTACCAACGTCAGTACCAACGTCAGTGGTATTTTGCTGGCGATGGACGATGATACCCCGGTGGGGTTTATTGTTGCTGAACAAATCGCCTATTTCCCCTTTTGTAAAATTGAACGTATCGGTCACATCAAAGAATTATTTGTGGCCAAAAGCCATCGCGGGCGGGGTTTGGCCAAACGGCTGATCACCGAGCTTGAAGCGGCCTTTTATGCCGATGGTATTAGCGAATTTAAGATAGAAACTATTGTTCATTATGAGAACAATGTTGGGTTTTATCAGTCGATGGGGTATGAGACGTTTTTGTTGGATATGCGTAAATCTGTCAGGTAGAACGGTCGCGTTGTTGTGTGCGTTTTTATTAAGTTGTGTTTTTGACTGGTGGTTGAACTTTACCTGCGTCGTGCTCCATGCACGCAGGCATTGATACATCCATGTATCAAAAAAAAAGGTGCCAATAGGCACCTTTAAAAAGTATATGTGGTAGTAGTAAAGCATCCAGCTTTCTGAGATTCCCTAAATCATCCATGAGTTTGCCATCTGTGGCTCCAGCAATCTTACCGACTGCTCCTGTATCCTCCTGATATAAACACTTCTGCGTCTAATTCATTGTCCTTACCGCGTCCTGCGCTGCGTTTGCTTCGCATAAGCGAAGGTCACTAATGCCTGTCATCTGTCCGTCGGCGTTGTCCGGGAATATCCTGCTAAAACTCCATTGAAAATGACGTCGCCCTTTGTCTTCCACTCGCGCTCCATGTGCTCTGACTCATCTGCCAAAAACCCGATTGATACCCTCAACCTCTCCATTGATTCTCCCTTTTCTCTAACTGCCCTGTCAGAAGCCTGATCCATTGCCGTCCTGTCCTTAAATCTCTAACACCTTGTCGAAGCCCCTTCCGTAAACTCGTCGCTTGGTAGATTAACTTTTCACCAACGTTTCTTGTTTTTACACTGACTCAGTAGGTGCCCTAAGTAAGTGCTGGGTAAGTGTTAATAATAGCGGAGTTAATTTATGACGATAGTCCTGCGCGCATGACAAATCGAACGTTTTTCATCCTGTAGTAACAGGAACTGACGATTGCTGGTTGAAATTCAAGCGCTTAGCATAAAATATAACAATAGGTGGTGTTTTTTCACCCTACTTATCCTACTTCTTTGTGAGATATCGCTTACAACCAAAATGAACAAAGTCGCAAAACCCCTGATGGATAAAATAATGGAATGGAAAACAAATGTTAATAAATCGACCAGAATTGCGATGTTTTCTGTCAAATCGTTGATTCATCTTAACCAAATGGTCAAATTGATTTTTTAAGGTGTCATTTGCGTGTATAAGCGCTAAAATGAATGATAATCACAATCGTTCTCAATAGGGCTTAATTAATGAAGAAATTTATTCTGGCGGCAGGTTTGCTGCTAGTATCGCAGGTTATCACACCAATAGCGGTTGCAGCTGATGATGCTGTGGTTAATATTTACTCTTATCGTCAACCTTTTCTGATAGATCCCATCCTTGATACCTTTACCAAAGAAACCGGCATCAAAACTAAAGTCGTATTTGCCAAAAAAGGCTTGTTAGAGCGATTAAAACGAGAAGGAAAATTCAGCCCCGCTGATGTGGTGCTGACCTCCGATTTTAGCCGTTTGTTGCTGTTGGCTGATAATCAGTTAACGCAACCTTTTCAAAGCGATACCATTGATACCAATGTACCAGATGCCTTTAGAGATCCGGCTGATCACTGGATTGCCTTAACCAAACGAGTGCGTAATATCTACAGCTCAAAAGACCGTTTAGGTGATTTGAGCCAGGTCAGTTATGAAGATTTGGCCCTTGACCAATACAAAGGCAAAATTTGTACTCGCAGCGGTAAACATCCTTATAATATCGCGCTAGTATCATCGATGATTGCGCACCATGGTGCCGCGCAAACCAAAGACTGGTTGCTTAAAGTCAAAGACAACCTTGCCAGAAAACCACAAGGTAATGATCGCGCGCAGGTAAAAGCGATTAAAGAAGGTTTGTGTGATGTGGCGCTGGGCAACAGCTATTACTTCGGCAAGATGATGCAAGATGAGAAGCAAAAAAGCTGGGCACAAGCGGTGAATATTAATTTCCCCAATCAACAAGACCGAGGTTCACATATCAATGTGAGCGGCGTGGTGATGGCCAAACATGCACCGCATAAAGCCAATGCATTGGCGCTGATCAACTACCTCACCTCAGATGATGCGCAACAACTCTATGCTTCATTGAATATGGAATACCCCGTAAAACCGGGTGTTAAGCTTGATCAGTTGGTGGCCTCATGGGGTGAATTTAAAGAAGATAGCGTGGCTATCGCTAAAGTCGCCGGTTTTCGTAAAGTTGCACTGGCGTTACTTGATGAAACCCGATTTGATCTGAAGTGAAACACTTTGGTACGCTGCTGGCGTGGCTGTGCGGCATAATATTATGTGTGCCCGTACTGGCGCTGCTGTTTGAAGCGATAAAACCCGGCGCTGAGGTATTTGCTCAGTTATGGGACACTGTTTTAGTTGATTACATCAGCAACACCTTGTTGCTGGTGTTGTTGGTTGCTTTGCTGAGCCTGTTGATTGGTTTGCCGGTCGCTTGGTTAACGGCAATGTGCCAGTTTCCCGGGCGCAAGTGGCTGCAATGGGCAATGATGCTGCCGCTGGCCATGCCCTCCTACCTGATTGCTTACGTTTATACCGACTTATTCGATTATGCCGGGCCGATTCAAAGCCAATTACGACAATGGTTTGGCTGGCAGTCGCCCAATGATTACGCATTTTTTGAAATTCGTTCATTAGGTGGTGCAGGAGTGATGTTGGCACTGGTGTTATTTCCCTACCTGTATTTGATCGTGCGAACCGCGCTGGTCGAACAATCTTATCAACTGATCCACGCCAGCCGAATTATGGGCTGCACGCCATGGCAGAGTTTTTACCGGGTGTCGTTACCTATGGTTAGAGGGGCGGTGGTGATTGCCCTAGCCCTGATTAGCATGGAAACGCTGGCGGATTTTGCCACGGTGCATTATTTTGCTGTTAATACCCTGACCACCGCGGTGTATGATACCTGGCTTGGTTACGGCAGCTTGACTGCGGCGGCAAAGCTGTCGGTGTTGATGTTGTTGCTGGTATTCGCTTTTATTGGCCTAGAGCGTTACAGCCGCGGTAAAAAAGCGATTTTTGAACGCCAATCGAAACAAGACGGCGATACCCTTTATCATTTAAGTGGTTTTAAAGCGCTGGCGGCGACGGGTTACTGTCTGATCATATTGTTTTTTGCTTTTATCTTGCCGTTATCGGTGTTGGTCGGTTATGCGATTGAGAATGTCGATGTGGCCTGGAATGATGATTTTCTCCATTATGCTGCGGTCAGTTTTAGTGTCGCGTCGGTGGTGGCGTTAACGACCATTGTGCTCAGTGTGCTGATACTCAGTATCCTGCGGGATAATAACCGCCTTGAAACCAAGTGGTATAACCGAATACCGAGTATGCTGGCATCAACCGGTTATGCTTTGCCGGGCACGGTGCTGGCGATTGGGGTGCTGATCCCCCTCACCGGGTTAGATTTTGCCTTTAATGAATTAACCGGATTTTGGTTTAACTGGCAACCGGGTTTGCTGTTTAGTGGCAGTGTATTTGCGATTTTGTTTGCTTATGTGGTGCGCTTTAATGCCGTTGCTTTGGGCGCGATTGAATCGAGTTTTAACAAAATTCCGCCGTCGATAGATATGGTGTCTAGAACCCTAGGATTAGGGCGGCTAAAGGTCTTGGTGTTGGTGCATTTTCCGCTGATCAAAAAAGGCTGTTTGACCGCCGCATTGCTGGTATTTATCGAAGCGATGAAAGAATTACCTGCGGCATTGTTGTTACGGCCTTTTGATTTTGAAACCTTGGCAACTTATGTCTATCAATATGTCAGTGATGAGCAATTAGAAACCGCTTCGATTGCGGCATTAACCATCGTGCTGGTGGGTCTACTGCCGCTGATTTTTATTAACCGTCTGGCCACCAAACAGTAGGAAACGCTTGTATTATGTTATCTGAAAACGCACACCAGAGTTCATTTGAATCGACGACACCTAAAATGGTGGTATCGAATCTACATTACAGTTACCAGAGTAAAGATATTTTTGATGATTTGTCGGTGACCGTTGGCCATGATCAGATTTTGTGTCTGCTGGGGGCCAGTGGTTGTGGTAAAACCACCGCGCTTAAAGCGATGGCGGGATTGCTGCCGACCCAAAGCGGTGAGATCCACATTAGCGATAAGCTGGTCAATGGTGAGGGCGTATTTGTGCCGCCAGAAGAACGTAACATCGGCATGATTTTTCAAGATTACGCTTTGTTTCCTCATTTGACCGTGGCAGACAATATCGCTTTTGGCCTCAAACACAATAAGCAAGATGCACAAGCGGATAAGTTATCCAAAACCGCTTTGACTGCACGGGTGAATGAATTGCTCGATTTGGTTAAGCTTGATAACTTAGCAGAGCGTTACCCGCATCAACTGTCTGGTGGACAGCAACAACGGGTGGCCATTGCCAGAGCACTGGCTTATTCGCCGCAATTATTACTGCTCGACGAACCGTTTTCAAATATAGACCCACAAGTACGCCATACCCTGATTGCTGAGATCCGTCAGATATTAAAATCGCAAAAAATGTCGGCGGTATTTGTAACCCATTCCAAAGAAGAAGGTTTTGCTTTTGCCGACCAAATGGCAGTGATGAACAACGGCAGAATCGAACAACAAGACACCCCCGAAGTATTGTTTAACCAGCCGAAAACCCCATTTGTCGCCGAGTTTCTGGGCAAAGGGGTGTATTTACCCGCCACGGTACTTTCATCAACCACAGTGCAAACCCCGTTGGGTGATATCGTCAGCACCACAGTAATAGGCCATCCTATAGGCAGTAAAGGGGAGTTATTTGTTCGTCCGCAGTATTTTGAATTGAGTAAAATCATTGAAGGTGAAGCCTGTGCAACCATCGTTGATAAAAGCTTTATTGGCAGTGGTTATAATTACCAGATTGCGTTTGAGCCATGGTTAATTGATGTGTTTTTGCCGGATAACTTGCTGCTGAATTCAAAAGTCCGCTTGGCGGTGAAACCTCATTGTTTGCATATGTTTTTGGCTAAGTAAATTTAGCCAAATAAAATGGCTAAGTAAATTTAGTCAAATAAAATGGCTAAGTAAATTTAGTCAAATAAAATGGCTAAGTAAATTTAGTCAAATAAAATG
>JBLGCB010000188.1:0-11915 GCA_047617105.1 Phenylobacterium sp.
CGTTCGTCGCAAACCACTCCCTCCGTAAAATGACCATTTCACGCCATAAGCACAAACCATGGCATATTTTATCCTGATCTAACCTATTGTTTATCCTAACTATTTCAGAGAGTTCCCGATCGGATGGCTCAAATTGTTCAAAATTGGCGCGTTGGGTCATATTGGCGTAAGGCCCTAGTAGCCTATTATTGCTCAACTATTGCTCATCAAGGCAGCAGTGCACTTTCACAAAATAATGCAGTGCGCCCGGAGCAAAAGCTAAACAACAGTTGAAATAAACGCATACATTTTTAATAGGGATTAGAATATGTTATTACAACAGATCAGTACCAGTGGATTAATGCAACGCAACAAAAACAATACCTACACCCATACCTCCAAGCAACGTAGCCGCATCAGCCAAGCAGTCCGAGCCTCAATGTTATTAGGCGCTGTGGGCAGTTTAACTCTCTCTTCATCTTTATTCGCCGCACCAGACCCAGTTGACGATATTAAAGCAATGTTTGTCGGTCACAGCCTAATCAACAACGTTATGCCCGAAATGCTTCGCCAGTTGGCGCAAAGTGGCGAAGGTTTGTCGATGATTCATAACACCCAGATTTTTAATGGCTCTACGTTAAAGCATAACTGGGCGCATTGCCAAGAGGGCGCTTTTATTGAGGAATACCCGCCAAATGTGTATGCCTGCGATGAGTTAGCCGCAGCCGCAAGCAGCCAAGCGTATGACACCTTAGTGGTGACTGATGCTAATGCCTTGATTCCTGGTCATCATTTCTGGGATGATACCCAAGTTTATCTCGAAAACTTCACCGAATTACTTAAAACCCATAACAGCCAGGGACGTGCTTATTTGTTTACCAGTTGGGAAAGCCGCGATTTGCATACTGGTGAATGGACAGACTATATCGCCAAAGAGTTGATGGAATATGAGCAAATTGTGCTCGAAGCCGAAAACCTCTCCGCCGCCAAAGGCATCAATGCCGATATCGAACTTATTCCTGCCAATGTCGCGTTACGCGAACTCATCATCAAAATTGAGAATGGCGAAATGAACGGCTTAAGCCAGCGCGATGAAATTTTTCATGATGATGTTCATATGAACTCGCTGGGCAATTACTTTATGGCCAATGTGGTGTTTGCCGCCACCTATAACCGTTCACCTGAAGGGCTGACCAACGACATGGTACAGCTCGGTAATAACAGCATTCTGGTCGAACCGACGCTGGCCTTACAATTACAGCAATTGGCTTGGGATGTGGTCACCGATTACCGCGCAACCAAAGCTTTGCCTGATGGCGATAATGTTGCCCCTAATGGCGTGATTCTGACTCCAAATGGTGACTGGCAACTGCAACTGGGTCATCGTATGGCTTTTGTAGGCACCGCGAGCGATGCCAATGGCGACACCAATTTAACTTACCAATGGGATTTAGGCACCCTTGGCGGGCCGCAGTTTGGCACCACCACTACTGAGTTTGTGTTTAATACACCAGGCACTTATGACGTGTCTTTGATGGTGACTGATCCACGTGGTTTAAGCGACCCGAGTCCAGCCACGGTGCATTTAACCGTGCTAGAGCCAGCAGGGCCAAACCTGCCACCAAATGCTGAAATCACGTCACCAGTGCCTTTCCAAGGCGCGAAGATGATTGATGCTGGTGAAAGCCTTGGCTTTAATGCCATTGGCAGCGATCCTGATGCCGACCCTTTAACTTATCTGTGGCATTTTGACGGCGCAGCCCCGGCACAAAGTGGCGCGAGCACCACCGAAGTGACTTTTGATACCGTCGGTGACTATACCGTCAGCGTCACGGTAACAGATAGCAAAGGATTGGCCGACCCAACACCTGCAACCATCTTGGTCGCAGTGGTTGCGCCAATACCAGCAGAGCAGATTGGCAGTTTTGTTGCTTTAGAGCCGGGTCTTGATGGTTTAAGCTTATTGACTTGGAATGCCCCAGCGGTGGTGGCCAATATTGATCACTACAACGTGAACTTAAATTCGCAAACGGTTGAAACCTTATTAAGTACCACAACCCGCTTCGAGTTAACCGGCTTAAATCCTTATCGAATTAATGAAGTGTCTATTTCGGGCATTGATGCCGATGGCAAGGTGATTGCTGAATCTGGTGTTATTCCATTACCCGCCTTAACCAGCAACGGCGTGAATACCCCTAACGAAAAATCTGCCATTGGCATTAATCTGACCGGGTTAAACTATTGGTCAACTCAGTGGATGTTGATTGATGTGATGCGTCAGGCATCAAATGGCAGCGGCGAGTTATGGGCCACCAGTAATGGCGATACCTATGCCTTTAATACTGGTCACCAGTCGCGGTTAAACCTAGATGCTCAGGGCTGGCCTCAGTCTTTACCAGAGCGTGATGATCCTGACTTTCATTATGCCACCACAATTATTTATCAGGATAACAGCAGTTATCCAGTAGGTGAATATGTGGTGTTATATGATGGCGAAGGTGAATTGAGCTACAACGGTGGCACGTATATGCCAACCAAATCGTCACCGGGCCGACATGTGGTGCAATTAGAGGCGAACTCATTTTTGCATTTACGTATCAGGCAGACCGATCCAAATAACACCGGCAACCATATCAGAAATGTCAGGATATTAGTGCCTGGCGGTATTTGTGATATCGACCCGAGTTATTATGCTCAATACCCTGCTGATTGTAATGGACGCGGCGAGTTTAATGGCTTTGAACAGGTTTATCAGCATTTAGACTTTCACCCGCTATTTTTAGCCGATATGGCCAAATACCGTTCGATTCGTTTTATGCAAATGTTTAGCACTAATGTCAGCAACCAGAGTGTTTGGACTGATCGACCTACTTATGATTATGCCAGCTGGGGCTTGAACAACGGCTCTCCGGTCGAAATGGCGATTGATTTGGCCAATAAAGTGCAAGCCGAACCTTGGTTAAACATTCCGGCCAGAGTGGATGATGATTATATGCGTCAGTATGCCCAACTGGTGAAAAACAACCTCGATGCCAATTTGAGCGTTCATATTGAACTGGGTAATGAGGTGTGGAACAACGCTTATCCTTATAACCTAGATGCGACTTGGCTGCGTGAACAAGGCAAGTTGTTATGGCCTGATGCCGGGGTGGACGACTTTATGTATCGCCTTAACTTCTACGGCAAACGAACCTCTGATATGTGCGAAATCTTCAAACAGGAATTTGGCAACTCGGCTGACAGAGTAAAATGTGTGATGGGCGCGCAGGGCGGCAACGCCTGGGTTGGCGAGCAATCACTACAATGTACCTTGTGGGCGGCACAAAACGGTGGTCAAAACTGTGCACATAACATGGATTCGCTGGCGATTGGTCCGTACTTTGCGGGTTATTTGGCCGACGATAAATACCTGCCTTATACCGCTGCATGGTCCAATGAAGGCGAAGTGGGTATGGCGAAATTGTTCGACGAAATCAACAGCGGTATTTTACGTGATTTGACTTATAACCCGGATGAGCCCGAGTGGCAGCAAGCCCCTGTAGGCGGTTCATTGGCGCAAGCACAGCGTTTTATGGCAGAAAATAAAGCGGTTGCAGAGCGTCACGGCATGAAGTTATCGGCTTATGAAGGCGGTCAGCACTTAACCTTTGCTGGTAACCTGACGGGTGATCGCGCATTGGTCAACGAAAACATCTTTTTGGCCGGTAACCGTGATGCCCGTATGGGCCAAGCATTCACTAATTACTTCACCGATTGGAAAGAAGCGGGTGGTTCGTTGTTTATGGTGTTCGAAAGCACTGGTGGCTGGGGTTCTTATGGTGCCTTCGCGTTAAAAGAGTATCAAACCCAACCGATGAGCGAGACCCCTAAACTGGCTGAAACCCTAGCATTTATTGATGCTAATGATTGCTGGTGGGCCGATTGCGACCGTGTTACCAATGCGTTTGACCGAGTGACGGTAGACCCATTACCAGAGCCTCCTGCATTGGGCCATATGGCACTCACAGCGACACCTAAGTTTGATACCCGAGGCGTAACGCTAAACTGGCAAGCGCATGATGGTTTGGTACATACTTATCATGTGTTCCGTGACGATGGTTATGTCGGCGAGACTGCACCGGGTGTGACGACTCTGACCAATCACTGGTTGCAATTACATCAGCAATATAGCTTCCAAATTAAGGCGTTAGATTACAACGGTATGGTATTGGCACAAAGCGACATAGTGACTTCATTGGCAGGTGATTCAGTTGCACCAAGCCAGCCGAGCAATGTGAGTGTGGTGTTTAACGGTGGTGATGGTTTTAATGTGAGTTGGACGCCGTCGGTTGATAACGAGAGTGTTGCTTGGTATGAGATTTACCGTAACGGTGCATCGTTTACCACCCGAACAGAACCGTTTTTCGCCGATGAATGGCCACCACAAGATACCATGAGCTATCAGATCTTTGCTCATGACCATACTGGTAACATCTCTGAAGGTTCAGCCGTTGTATTCGCGACCGTTCCATCGCAGAGCTTGGTGATGAGCGCCGATGTTAGACCTGAAAATTGGGGAGTAGCACTAAGCTGGAATTTTAGTCATGCAGATGTGCAATACTTCCAGGTTTTCCGTGATGGTGTTTTTGTTGGCCACACCAATGCCGATGGCACCAGCTTTAACAATGATTGGTTGTCGCTGCATACTGATTACAGCTTTCAAGTGAGAGCGGTAGATGCTGCTGGCGCACTATTGATGGCATCAAATACAGTGACCTTGCAGGCGGGGGATTCGGTAGCACCGAGTCAACCGACCGGACTGACCATGACTTATAACGGCGAATATGGCTTTAATGTCACATGGGATGCGGCAACGGACAACACCGGGGTGGCGTATTACAAAATCTACCGTAATGGTGAGAGTTATACTATTCGTGAAGGTTTGTTATTGACCGATGAGTGGCCTGGGCAAGATGAAACAAGTTATCAGATTATTGCGGTTGATCATTATCACAATGAGTCTGCGCCTTCGGTTGTGGTGAGTGGCAGTATACCTCAACAGTAGGAAGGTTATGCGTACCATAAACCATCGGATGGACTATCTGGTCGAGTGCTCAAGAGGGTTGCCGTAAGTCCTCATTAATGGTGCGCAGTGCGCACCCTACGCCCGTTTGTATGGGGTCGTTGATGTCATGTCAGCGGCTCAACCCTTACCCGCTAAAAACTCATTCATATCCTGATTATCAACCCGATGATAAATTTCTTCGACGGCCAACCTGCAATCGATGGATTCAAAGTGGATGTCATCACCCAAAAAATAATGCTGACATCGCCAATCATCACTTTTACGATAAACGGTTACATCAACCACATCTTGTTCAATAATCACGTACTCCTTTAATGTGGCGATATTAATATATTCCATCAGCTTATCGCGTTCATCGATTTTTCTGGTGGTACGGGACAGAACTTCGACGATGATCACTGGTGTTTGGCTGACATAGCCATTATCAATAAAATTATTGTCACCCAATGCCTTATGTACCACCATCACATCAGGGTAACGATAGCTACCCGTTGAGGTTTTGACTTTCATATCTGAGGCGAATGGTTCACAAGGGTGGCCTTTGAGGTGAGTCCGAAATTCGCCAAAAACATTGCCCGTAATACGTCCATGGTTAGGGGTGGCACCAGCCATCGCAAAGATCTCTCCATTAACATATTCGTGTTTTATGGAACGAACTAATTCATCCTCCAGATAAACTTCTGAAGTGATGAGTTGTCTTTGTGTTATCGTCGACATGATTCAGAGCCTTACTTTTATTGCGTATGCTTCATCGTGAAGGTATGCGCTTAAACCGAGGCTAAATTATCACAGATACAGGGCGATGGTTCAACCATCAATCAACCCTACGCCTGTGCAGGCAATTCAACAATATCAAATGAGCTATCAGTATCGCCATAAACATAAACTGAACATTGGCCCCAAGACTTTGGAATGCTCCAGACGTTGCTGGTGGTAAATTTAAAATCTTGTTTTTGTTTATCACAATAAATCGATAATTTGTCTAAATCACCTTTTACATTATCGAACTGAAAGCTGTTACGGGCGAGGTAGTATTGAGAAAACCCGCGTTTGCCAACCTTTTGCGGCACGACAATGTATTTATCGCCAGCGACAAGTGCATCGATTTGCTTTTTCAACGGCTCTAAACTTTCGAGCACCTCTTGGTTCTCTTTGACTTTGCTTATTTTGTTGTAGGTATACAGTGCACCCGACAACTTATTGGTTTTGAGTTGTAGAATAAAGATGTTTTCTAGTGAGGCTAAATATACCTTGGGGTTGTGGGTCAACGGGTTGATAACGTTAATTGAGCGTTTAAAGTTTTTTAACTCTTGTTCTATATCTCCGGTGAGGCGGTAATAATGGCCGTTGAGTTGCCATAATAATCCCTCTTCATTAAAGTTTTTACGGGGTTTACTGATCATCTTATCGAGGATGGTTCTGCTGGCTGCCAAGTCTTTAGCATTTATCGCTGTGGCGGCTTTTTTGTATGAACGATGGAATTTTCGGCTGATTTCTTTGTTGGCTTGTTCAAGAGAAAAGGTTAGTTGAACACTGTTTTTACACTGGACGACGGCTTTGCCATCTTCGATGGCCGGGGTATATTGCCACTGTTTAACAGCGTTCATCGCCGCTTTTTCAAAGGTACGTAAGCCGGATGAATCGGTGACAAAAGCATCGGTGACTTTGCCATCAGTGCCAATCACATAACTGAGTCTGACCCAGCCCTCGTAGCCATTGGCAGCGGCAGAGCGGGGAAATTTTGGTTCAACACGATTAACGGCTTTGGCATTGATTGAAGCGGGTTCGACTTTAGCCTGGTTGGTTTCATCTGCGAGTGTGGTCAGTGGCAATGCGCTGAACAATATCACAGAGATAAACGATTTTGATTTCATTGGTGGACCTTTGGGTTGAACAAAATTATGTCTTAGCGATTTCGACTATAGCAAATAGCCATGCCAATTCATCGTAAAAAATGATGTCCGTTTGTAGGGGAGCGGCGGCTTATACTTGCTGTGATATTAGAGCCGCCTGAGATGATTAAGATTTCTGCTTATTGATATAAACAAATGGCATGGTCGATGGGGTCAGTTTTGACGCTGGTGGCGTGGCCACAATATCTGAGTTCACGCCCTTGGCGATATAGGCCAATGGTGGTGGCACACCTTCTGCGTCTTGCACCACAAATGCTGGTGGGGTTTCTATCACTTGGGGATCTACACCCTTCTGTGTGATTGCTAGTGCAATACTACTGAATCCGAAACCTAAAGCGATGGTCAATAAACTGTTTTTAATTTGCGACTTGTCCATTTATACTCTCCTACTGACGTAATTTTGAGGTGATTTGATTGCTGCCCTTCAAATCAATAACACCATTATATTGCGCAGAGCAAAACTGGTGTTAGCAGTGGTTGGTCAAAAAATGTTATTTTTGCGCCAATCCCCCTAAACAAGCCACTAATTTGGACAAATTGTCGTAAAATTAATAGAAATAGAGCTGTATTTTGGTAATACCTCAATTTAAGCGCGCCTTAAACTCGCTGATCCCTACCGCAAATCCTGCATTTGCTGTTCAACTTCACCCGTCAACCGTTCGGCCTCAGGTTTATCAAGCACACCTGAATCGGCCAGTTGGTGTATGACTTTACGTTTGCGATTGAGTAGCAAGCGGGAGGCAACATGAGTTTCAAGTTTGGTTACAATGTTGGGAAAGCCATTGCGAATTTGAGCGATGTTATCATTGATGATAGTGATATTTTGCTCGACCTCTTGCTGGGCTTGGTGCAACATCGATTCATCTGGGGCGATTTGGGCCATCTCTTTGAGCAGGATTTGTTGGGCCAGCAAAAATCCTCTGGCAACATCGTAACTGAGTTTTAAGTGATCAAATGTGATTGAACGGGAGAGGGTGTTTAATACCGGGGTTTGACTCCATAGTTCAAGGGTTTTGGCAAAACGCCAGTGCTTTTCTAACCCGGGACGGGGGGTGATGACAGGTTCACCATCCAGCGCTTCTTCAACCACCGCAATCAACACTTTGACCGCCTGACGGCTGAGAATACCATCATTATATTGTTGCCAGTATTGCTTGCGTTCGCTTTCAAGCAAACGCCTTTTAAAGGCGATATTAAGATCTTGTTGGCTGGCTTGTGGTTGATTGGCGCTGATGCCTCCATTCGAAGGCGTGTCGCTATCGGCGCTTTGCTCAGTCGCTTTGCCAATGTGTAAGTCTTGTTCGATCTTATCCCATTGGGCATACGACATGAGTTCATTATCTTTTAATTCAGCCATCATTTGGTTTAACGCAATATCGACATTTTTACGCGCCTTGGCGACGGTGGCTTGTTTGCCCGGTGGTAACTCACTGAGGCCCAGACGGGTTAACAACCAGCGAAAGGTGCCGCCATTGATTAGAATCGTTAATACTACGATGCCGGCACATAAGAACAGAATTTGGTCGCCAGTGTCTTGAGCAAAATTGTCATCTTGAGCCACAGATAACGCCAGTGCGAGTGCGACGGCACCCCGTAGGCCGCCCCAAATCAATACTATCGATTTTTCTTTGGTAATGCCGAGGCCGATGCGTTTGAGGATCGGGGTGAAGGTGATCACCGAAATGGCTCGAATGACTAATACCCCGACATATAAAATGGCCAGTGCTATCCAAGCCTGAGGATCATTCAGTTGCACGGTTTTGGCAATGATAATGCCACAGAGCAAAAAAATCAGGGTATTGGCGATATGGGCCATCATTTCCCAGAAGTGATGAAGAAATCCGGCCACCTCCGGCGATATGCGGGTGCGGCCAAAGCTGGCAAAAATAATCGCTAGGGTGACTACGGCCACCACGCCAGAGACGTGAAATGTGTGCTCGGCAATATAAAAGACCAGATATGCGATGGCGATAGAGAGGGTGATTTCTATCATCGGATCGTTAAAGACTTTGCCTATCCATACCAGTGATAACCAGCCCAATACCAAGCCGATAAACAAGCCAAAACTGACCACCCAGCTGAATTCACCAATCACCGTTAATAGGTTGAATTCGCCGCCATTGGTGACCGATAACATGCCATAAAACAGAGTGAAGATGACAATGGCGGTGCCATCATTGAGTAGTGACTCACCTTCAATCAAGGTTTCAAGGCGTTTTCTTGAACTCATCTCTTTGAGTAGGGCGACCACGGCCACTGGATCAGTAGCACTAACCAGCGCGCCAAACATCAAGCATATCGGCCAACTCCAGTCCCAGGGAAACAGGTATTTGACCAGCACGGCAGTCAGCATGGTGCTGAGAATCAGACCCGGTACGGCCAAAATGGCGATTTGGTTAAAGGTGCGGCGAAACAGATGGGTTTCAATGGCGAAGGCAGATTCGAAAATCAACGTTGGTAAAAACAAAAACAAAATGAGATGAGGATCAATGTCGGCGATAAAGTTAATGGTTTCGTTGAGCAGATTCGGTTGGGAGGACACTAGCTCTGAGCGCCCGGCAAAGCCCAGCAGCAGGCCGATCACCAGCAAAGTGATAGTATATGGAATGGTGGTGTTTTTTAACCCGTGGCGTACCGCAGCGCCAAGGATCAGTGAAAAAACAATAAACAGTAAAACCAAAATACCGCTGTGATGGGTCATAAGGGTAACCGAATAGGTGGTTTATCAAGTAACGTTTATTGTACAAGTAAAGTCGGGTTTAATCAGCTTTGCAAACAAATTACCATATTTTTCAAGCAGGTGTTAAATCCACAGGAGCACGATGGCCCCTGTGTAAGGTGGAAGGTGGGAGATGAGTTACATTTGTGAACTCACCCAACGTTTGATTTTACTTTCTAAGGTTGGCATCGCCAGTGAGCCGTCGATTAACAGCTGGGTGTGAAATTGGCGAACATCGAATTTCGACCCTAGGGTTTTTTCGGCATAGTCACGTAGTTCACGAATTTTACGCTGGCCAAGCTTGTAAGATAAGGCTTGCCCAGGCCAAGAGATATAACGTTCGACTTCGGCGGTGATATCACTCTCGGCCATAGAAGAATTGGCTTTCATATATTCGATGGCTTTTTCGCGACTCCAACCCATGGCGTGCATTCCGGTGTCGACCACTAGACGCATCGCACGTAATTGTTCATCAACCAAACGGCCGTACCACATGTATGGGTCGGTGAATAGGCCCATTTCTTTACCTAAACTTTCAGCATATAACGCCCAACCTTCGGCGTAAGCGGTATAACCACCAAATTTACGGTAGTCAGACAGTCCTTCAATTT
Organism: Phenylobacterium sp.; assembly: GCA_047617105.1. Classification (GTDB taxonomy): domain Bacteria; phylum Pseudomonadota; class Gammaproteobacteria; order Enterobacterales; family Alteromonadaceae; genus JABSOG01. The sequence goes on from JBLGCB010000188.1 coordinate 10,288, forward strand.
CTTGTTGCAGCGCGAGTTGGAAGTGATGACCCGGTGCGGCTTCATGAATCGACAAGGTTTCCATGATAAAAGTCGGTTGTGCTCTGAGGTTGTGGGTATTGATATAGAAAATACCCGGACGTGAGCCATCGGGTGCAGGCGACTGATACGAGGCACCCGCAGCGGAGGCGGCACGATAGGCTTCAACGGGTTTGACCACGTAATCGGCTTTGGGTTTGATATCAAATAACATCGGCACCCGTTCGTTGATTTGTTTTTTAATCCGGTTATAACCAGCGATCAGCTCTTCAGCGGAGGAGGTATAGAATTTGTCGTCGGTTTCCAGATGTTTAAAAAAGGCAGCCATGTCACCGTCAAACTTGACGGTTTGTTTGACCGTTTTCATTTCACCGAGAATACGGCTAACTTCATCAAGGCCAATTTGGTGGATTTCTTTGGCGCTTAAATCTAGCGTGGTATGGGTTTTAATCGCGTATTCATACCATTTATGGCCATTGGGTAAATCGGCATAACCAATGGTCTCACGGGCGTTGGGAATGTAGTCTTTTTCAATAAAGTTGGCCATACGTTGGTAAACCGGCACCAGTTTGTTCATCACCATGTTTTGATAGTCACGGGTAATACGTTTTTTATCACTGCCAGTGATCTCTTTTGGCATATTGGTGATGGGCATCCAAAAGATGCTGTCTTCGACATTATCCACCACATGAGATTGTAGTTGTGGCAATACTTTTTTGGCCAGCACTTTGGGTAAAGTGATACCTTGTGTGATCCCTTGGCGCATCGAAGCAATGGCACTGTCTAACCACAGCACAAAACCGTCGGCGCGAGAGACAAAGTTATCATAATCTTTAACGGTATTAAAAGGTTGACCACTTTTGCCTGAACCTAGCCCGGCAAATTGGTTATGAGTGCCTCTCATTTGATCTAATGGCAGCAGGTGGAAGGGGAATTGAAATCCTTCGATAGCGACTTCGCGGTCAAGTTTAAAGATTTCATAACTGAGCAGGGCTTGGCCTGTAAGGGTCGATGGGTTTATCTGGCTAATTTTGTTGAGGTAACGCTGCTCCAGCGCTAGCATTTCGGTATTGCCGGCATCACTGATGGGCGCTCTGAACTGATCGTTTAATTCACTGTGACCGATAAAGGTTCCGTTGATTGGATTTAATTGAAGGTTTTCAAGAAAATAATCATTAATGATTTTGTTGACTACCTGGGCGCTGGCGCTTGTTGAGGTATTAGTTGCGGTATTAGTGGCTGAGTTAGTTGCGCTATTCGCTGTTGAAGTGCCGGACTGGCCGGTTTGGCTGCTACAACCGACAATCGCGGTGGCCAGCGTTAAAGCAATCAGGGATTTTTTAAAGTTCATGAAACAAGTTTCCAAATGGGCATTGAAATGCAGATCTGCTGATAGTAGCGGCTCTGTTGGATCAAATCCAGATTAATTAGCTACAATTTGTTTCAGAGGGTTGATTGCTCAATGAATACGCATGGCGTTGAGATGCTGGCATAACAAATGAACATCGGTATCAAGGTCGTGGGTATTTAATGTTTGGTTGATTTCTTTGAGTTTGGCAATATTGGCGTGGGCTGTTTGTTCTTTTTGATAAAGTTTACGATATAACCCT
>JBLGCB010000189.1:0-11913 GCA_047617105.1 Phenylobacterium sp.
ATCTGTTGAATTATCATCAATACAGATAATCTGCACCTCAACTTGCTGTTGTTGCCTTGCCGAGGCCACCGCAGCTTCTATGGTCGAGGCCACATTTAAACAAGGGATCACCACCGAAACGGTTTTATCATTCATCTTCAAACACCTGATTTTAAAAATAATCTTTTTTAGTCTAGTCGATAAAATGGATTTGCAAAGGCAGTGTTTAATTAGGCTAAAAAAATCCACGCTATTCTTTAGTTCCCACTACCTTTTATGCTAGTACCTGCTACGCTTTAATGACAACAAGACTAATCATTGACAGGAAAATAACATGGCCCTGAGATTTCACTGGATGCTGCCCAAAGGTGGCGAAATGACCAATGAGGAAACCGCTCGCGTCTTGACCACCAACACCACTTCTTTGGCAGGCAAACCAGATATGGAACACTGGATTGGTTTTGCGCAACAGGCAGAAAACGCTGGTATTGAGTCGCTGCTGCTGTCTTTTGGCAATTATGAACCCGATACCCTGCAAGTCGCCTTGGCACTAGGACGCGAAACCACAACAATGAAATTTATCGTTGCCTACCGAATGGGGCTAATGCAACCCACCCTGTTTGTCCAACATGTCAACACTCTGTCGACCTTAATTGATGGTCGCTTCTCCATTAATGTGATTGCTGGTAACTCCCCGGCAGAACAACGGGGTTACGGCGATTATCTGGCCCACGATGACCGTTACGCCCGCGCCGAAGAATATCTAAGTGTCTGCCACGACTTTTGGCGCGATGAAAACCCGGTGGATTTTGAGGGCAAATATTGTCGCTTAGAAGGCGGCAGAATACACACGCCTTATGTGGCATCAGAACGCGATCTTAAAGTGACGCCTAACAGCAAAGCACCGGAGCTTTATGTTTCAGGACACTCCGCAGGCGCTGAACAACTGGCCCTTAACCAAGCCTCTTGCTGGCTGCGTTTAATCGACACCCCAGAGAAACTACTGCCCATTGTCGAACGTACTCGCGCCCGTGGGATTGAGGTTTGTCTGCGCCTGAGCATCATTTGCCGCCCCACCCGAGAAGAGGCCATTTGTGCCGCCGAAGCCTTAAAAGAAGACCCGAAAACCATTGAACAAGTACGTGAATTTTTAAAGGCCAGTGATTCTACTTTCCTTAAAGATGCACTCAACAGTGCGGATAGCTGTGCAGATGACAACGAATGGTTAAATGACACCTTATGGGCCGGATTGGTGCCAAGTTATGGCCCGTCTGTGATGGCATTGGTGGGCACACCCGAATCGCTGGCAGCGGCATTTTTAGCCTATAAAGACATCGGTGTCACCCAGTTTATTATTTCTGGCTGGCCAAAACTGGATGAAATGATCATCTTCGGCCGTGATGTATTGCCATTAGTTCGCAAACAAGAGGAAGAATAACAATGAATCTAAAATTCCACTGGATGCTGCCTAAAGGTGGCGAAGTCGATACCAACGGCAAACAAACCCCACAGCAAGCCGCCCAGTATCGTCTTGAATACAGTACACCAAGCTCTGGTGCCAGCCAACCCGATCTCAACGGTTGGCTCCATTTTGCCAAAACCGCAGAAGAAGCCGGTATCGATTCCGTGCTAGTGGCCATGAACCGTTATGAGCCAGACCCAACATTAATTGCCTGCTCGCTCGGCGCGGCCACCGACAAACTTAAATTTATCCTCGCCCTGCGCACCGGGTTAATGGGACCAGCCACCACGGTACAACAAATCAATACGTTATCGGCGATGATCAACGGTCGGGTGTCGCTGAATATTATTGCTGGCAGTTCAAAAGAAGAGCAAGAAGGTTATGGTGATTACCTTAACCATGATGACCGATACACTAGGGCTGGCGAGTTTCTCAGTATTTGTAACACATTTTGGCAAGGTGAAAACAAAGTCAGCTTTACCGGTAAGCATTATCAAATCAGCAAAGGACACATCGCCACCCAATTTGATAACAGCTACCGACAAACTCCTGAAATTTTTATCTCTGGCCATTCTCAACCCGCCAAACAACTCACCACCAGCCAAGGCACTTGTTGGGTGCGGGTGATTGATACTCCCGAGAAGCTAGCACCCGAGGTGGCACAAATGAGAGAGCAAGGCATTGAAGTCTGCCTCAGACTGGCCATCATCTGTCGACCCAGCAAAGAGGAAGCCCTCAGCGTTATCAATGAAATATCAGCCTACACCAGCAAAAAGTCAGCGCAAAACCATGGCACCGCGGTGGTGGGTCAACCGGATAAAGATGATTCACAAATGTTTCGCGAAGCCAAAATGGTCGCTAAAGACTCTTGGCTCAGCGATTTAATTTGGACTGGCTTCGTTGCTGATTGCAGCCCGGTATGGACCACGCTGGTGGGCACGCCTGCGCAACTGGCCGACCAATTTTTGCAATATCAGCGCATCGGTGTCACCCAGTTTATTATTTCGGGTTGGCCTGAAACCAATGAAGTAGAAATTTTTGGTAAAGAAATTATGCCATTAATCCGCGCAGCGCAACCAGTTTCTAACAACAATGACAGAATATAACCAAAACCCCACCATACTCACGCCCGCACAATTGACCAACTATCAAGAAGTGGGGGTGATAGATTCAATCAACATTCTCTCGCCACAAGAGTTAGCGTATTATCGCGCTCAGATAGAAAAACTAAACCAAGCGTTTGATAATACCGTGGTGAGAATGGATGGACTGCATTTGTTTTTTGATTGGGCTTGGGATTTGGCCAGCCATCCCAAAATACTCGATTGCATGGAACGGCTAACCGGGCCTGATATTCTGATCGAATCCACCCGATTGTTTTACAAACATGGCAACACGGGTTCTTATGTCGGCTGGCATCAAGATGGTTATACCCTACAACAAACGGATAATCTCGCCCCGGCCATATGGCTTGGACTCACCGAAGCCACCCGGGAAAATGGGTGTTTGCGCGTCATTCCCGGGTCGCATCTACATGGTCCGCTGAGCCATGTTTCTCACCCGGGTCTAAGCGCGGTCAAAGAGAAACACCTCAATCAACGCCAACAACCACTGACCAGTTATAACACCAGTGGCGATGAAACATCTGGTCGAATCGCCCAAGTGCCAGAAGGTTATCACACGCCTCAGGATATCGTGATGCAGCCCGGACAAATGAGTCTGCATCACCCGCTTGTTCTGCATGGCTCAGAACCCAATCACACCACTGAACCACGCATTGGTTTGTCGGTGAGTTACACCACCCCTCAACTACACAATAAACGTGCCTCAATCCCCTATGTGCGCGGTCAGGCGCCAGCAGATTACCCAGAGGATATTGCGCCTGAGTTGTCGTTCGATGAGGCCGTTGCGGCCTACCGTATCAGCAACCGTAATATGTTATTCTTACCGTAACTAATAGCTTTTAATATTTCCTTGATAGCTCGCCGTCAAATGACAGTTGGGCTTGCAGCCCTTCGCTTAACCCTGCGGTCGGTTTTTGCTGTAATTGGAAGTGGCCATAACGGTCTTCTCCTCTGGCCAAAATCACCCTGTGATGCGGCAGCTTTTGTTTCACCGCGGTAGCCACATAACGCACTGCAAAGCCAATTCTGGGTCTATCGCTGGTATTAGGTCGTGAGCCATGAACGATATTGGCGTGGTGTAACGACATCTCTCCGGCACGCAAAATAACATCCTCGGCGACATCGGTATCCAGCTGTTGCACCACCGTTAACCCTTTGCCCAACATATTGCCTTTGGCGGGTTTTTCGATGTGATCAAAAATACTGTTTTGGGTAGCAGGAATAATACTTAGGCAACCATTATTACTATCACTATCCGTCAACGCCACCCAAGCTGACACTAAGCGGTCTTCTGACAAGCCCCAATAACAGCTGTCTTGGTGCCATGAAACAAAACTGGCGTCACCAGGGTATTTACAAAAAATAGTCGATGAGTGAATCAAAATATCGCCACCGATGATCGTCTCTACCACATCCAAAATGGCCGGATGGGTCGCCAAATCACACGCCCATTTCAAATGCAGGTGACTCTGACCTTTTTGTTGTGCCGTGGCTTTACCACCACAAGCACGGTCAAAATCATCATGATGTTGACGAAAATAAGCCACCTCATCGGCACTGAGTACGGGGATTGGAAATAACAAACCCTGAGAACGATAGTGTTCGATTTGCTGCCCACTGAGTTTTTCATTCAGCGCTTTACTCAACGCTTGACTCATGGGAGCGGTGCCTCTATCACGCAGCAATGTTGCATCTCGTTGTTGGCAGGGGCAAGAATGGTCGCTGATGGATATAAACTTTGCATATAATCGGCAGAATAATAGCTGAAATACGTCTGTTTCAACTGCGCTGGTGTCAGCTCAATATCTTCACTTTCAATATGTAACTCACGGCTGTTAAGCAGGGTAAACCATTGGGCTGAGCGTGCTTTGGCTAACAGGCCCTCAATATCCCCTTCGGGATTATCCTTTTCAAGTCGCCATTGTAAATTGCAGCCCTGATAATCTTGCGGCCACGAATGGTGATGAGGGTCGATAAAGGTAAAGGCCAGTTTGCCCCCCGGTGCTAACATCCCCATCAGCTGATCAACCAAATCAAGCATTTCAGCCCGTTTGATGTTGGTAAACACCGAATACACCACAATATAATCAAACTTCCGATTCACCTGAGGAATGTGTAAATCAACCACCCCTTCAGGGTTAAAGAATGGACTATGGCGATTATAAAAAACCCAGTGAGCATCAGGGTAAGTTTCACGCCCTTGCTCCATGGCCGCTTTAACCGGGTCTATACACCAGTAACGTGAATGTTCGATGGTTGAACGGGGATCCAATAAAATATTGCCAATATTACCGCCAAAATCCAGCACCGATTTGTCATGCCAATCATACTCGCCCAGCTGCTCGGCAAAATAAGTGAATAATTGTTGTTTTTGTGAAATAAATGCCATTTTAACCTCGTAAAATTTGTTTTTGTCAGGGTATTCATCTGCATCAAAGTCGTAGGATTCGATCAGGACACAAACGCTGATATTGCGCCACAGCCTCTGGCAAAGGACAAGGCTTAGGTGGTTCAATAAACACCAGCCCCTTAGACTCAGGTGCAATCTCAGGTGCGTTTTTTGCACCACGAACCCAAGCAACATCAGTACTGCTGGTGACCAACTCAGGCGTGCCATAACTGGCTGAAAAGCCAATACGCGGACCTGAGCTGACGTTAGGTTGCGAGCCATGCACGGTCAAAGGATGATGTAAACTCATAAAACCCGCAGCCATTGCTATATTAGCAACCTTACCGTTGTCGATTTGTGCGGTGATGCCATCGTAAGTCATATTAGCTTTGTTAGGCATTTTGGGGTGTGCCACATAACCACGATGGTGAGATGCCTCAATCACCTGTAAACAGCCATTATCTGGGGTACTGTCGGTCAAGCCAAGCCAAACAGTGGGCACTGCTAGACCATTTTTTCGTTCAATATAACCATCCTGATGCCAGCTGACAAAATTTGCGCTGTTAGCGGGTTTATAAAAAAAACGGGTAGATTTAAGAATAATATCGGGTCCCAACAATTTTTCCATAGACCCCAGAAGAGCCGGATGAGTGCTCAATTGCCAAACCCAGTGCAGTAACTCGTGCGCGCCGTCCATGCGAATAACATTGCCGCCTAACAGCGCGCAAGTTTGATCGAACTGATGACGAAAATAATCAACCTCAGCAGCAGTTAATACGCCAACAGAGTCAACATAACCCAATTGGTGGTAATGCGCCAATTGCGCCGTGCTGATGATGTGTTTTTCAGTCGTATCGCCAATGCTGTTTTCTAACGGATTAGTGACCATAGTATTATTCTTATATCATTGTTTTGATGTAACGTTTGATGAATAAATAACGCGCTTAGCCTGATGGGATTTTCCCCGCCATGTAGCCAATTAATTATAGTCTGTTTTAGAAACATTGCCATGATATTAAGCCATAAAATTTAAAATATTTGTACCTGTCACAGAGCATTGTATTTTCTTAATGCCAGCGGTACACTGCTAGTTCAAAAGTCAATCGTCAAGTAGTGCACAACCAGATTGGCTATATGGGTAAACCAGTGTAGTGGTTCGGCGTGATTAGATTTCGCTCCAGAACAAGGCATTTTCGCACGGAAAATAGGCGCATATAAGTATATGTAACTGTTTGAGTACGAAAATAACGCCGTTATGGTGCGAAAGATGAGTGCGCTGAATAGCTACAAACCAGGAAAAAAATAATGAGTTACTCACGATATTTACCATCGACAGATGAATCCCCTGCCACGTTATCAGCTGATAATCCCCCAGTCCCATCACTAGTGGGTCAATGGACCAATACTAATGTCAACAGTCAAGGCATTGGCCAATTTGAAATCAAACAAGACAGCACTTCGCCGACAGGTTTGGTGATCACGGTATCGTCACAAACCGATGATGGTCTGAAAAACTGGGGTGCCACCCCAATAACGACGGTATTTGAAGACGATATCAACCAGCTTGATGACGATGCTTTTATCGCCGAATACCAATTTGATTTTTTGACCGTGCGTTTACAAGGTAATACCAACCTAGGTTTGATCATCATGACGGCCCTCAATACTTTTTCTGATGATAGCGGGCGGATGAATTATTTTGCCCGTGAATATTATCGCCGTCAGGATTAAGGTTGGCGCCTCCCAACGCCTTATAACAGTACAGCAAATAACCACACAGGTAACAACTTAGGTAAATCATAATGCAAACAATAAAAGCAATGACTCGCCATCAGACTTTAAGCGCTGCTGACGATGCCGTAAAAGGATTGGATCACAGCTTCTTTTTTGGCAAATGGATCAATACTGAAGTCACCAGTAAAGGTTTTCATCTGGTGGAATTTTTTGATGATAATAACAGCCTAATCATGCGTGTTCATGGTTTAGACCCAGCAGGTCAAACGGTAGAATTAGGTTCTGTTACTGTAGACGTATTTTCTGATACGGTTAATTCATTGGAAGGTACCAAGTTTTCAGCCGACTTCGAATTTGCGGCCATTAATGCCAGTATGCACGGCTGGGTTAAACAAGGGGTTTTGGTGATTTCGGTGTTTAACCGTTATAAAGAGGCCGATGCTGGCCATAACTATTTTGCTAGAGAGTTTTTCTACGCGGCATAACCTTTGAAAGGTACCAGGGTTAAAACCTAACCCTGGTATATAACAAACATTACGTTGGACTGATCGCCGTCACCTCAATCATCACCAGCGCACCTGCTGGTAATGCTGCCGCCTCATAGGCTGTGCGAGTAGGTTTTGGTGGTGTCACCGTGTCTCCTGGCAGCCAGCCAGCATAGATGGTGTCAATCGTCTTATAGTCATTTTTCAAGTCAGCCATTAACAACACCACTTTGGCGATATCTTCACGGCCGCAACCCGCGGCATTCAGCACCGCATCGATATTCTTCAAGGTTTGAATGGTTTGGGCTTCAATGCCCTCTTCCATCGCACCGTCTTCATTACGCCCAGTTTGCGCAGACAAAAAGATAATATCCCCTTTGGCCCGGATCCCCTGAGAGTAAGTGCCAAGCACCGGCGCTGCTGCGTTGCTTGAAATGCGAATTTTATTGCTCATTACGCTTCCCCCTTTTAAAGTATTAATAACTGTTCAACGTGCTTAGATTTCGCTTCAGAACAAGGCATTGTCGCACGGAAAATAGGCGCATATAATTCATATGTAACTGTTTGAGTACGAAAATAACGCCGTTATGGTGCGAAAGATGAGTGCGCTGAACAGTTATGCAACTTCTGTTTCTTGCTCTTGGATGTATTCAGCACTGAGTGGGATTTGTACTTTTAACTTAACAGGTCTGCCAGCCATCGGGGCTAAATCAAGCAATTGCGGCTGTTCAGGGTGGATGATTTGAATCACAACCACATTAGACGGATCAGTAAAGTCCAGCTCAAAGAAATGGAATTGAGTGATGTTTGAGGCATAAATCCACAGGTTATTTTGCTGCTTAATGTACTCGCTGAAAGACTCGCTTTCCATCGGCTCAGTGCGGATTTCCATCGGCACATCGGTGAGGATTTGTTTGGTCAAATCAAAGTTGTCTAAGGCGATTTTCCAACTTTCGGCGAAAGAACGTTTGCTCGACCCACGGGTACGTGGCAGTTCATCTCGTTGTTTTAATTTAATATTTTCACGAATAAAGGTTTCTTTTTCGCCTTCAACTTCATAGTCACCATCGGTCAGACGCTGTAAAAAATGCTCGGCACTATCACTGCTGGTAAAAACACGACGAATAATATGAAAATAACTCACTGCGGTAGGGTTAATATCAAAAATGGTGATTTGGGTGGGTTTCCACAGAGGGATCATGTTGAGGCCATATAAACCACCCACCACACTGACCATATGAATGTTTTCACGTCGCTCACTGTCGACATTGTTATAGTGGTCTTCAAATTCTTTAAACTCACCAAAGCTGCCATCTTGGCTGCCATCATCGGTGCCATAAAATACCATTTCTGGCACGTCATGATAAATTTCACGGTTAAACGCTCTCGGTGCTGTTTTTACATCAGTCATTATTGTTAATTCCTTAAGAAGGTTATTGTTTATTTACGTTTGCTTTAATCTCGTACGATATGCCAAGGGATGGGCGCTGGTGCCACACCATGTTGCTCTGCCCATGCCTGCATCGCCCAAGGCGGAGAATCAATGTCCAAGTAACCACCCAGTAATTGGCGGGTAACAGGGTCATGTTGTCGAAGTTTATTCGGATCAGGGTTATCAAGATAAATCTCAGCTTTCATCCAGCGATATGAATAACCAAAGATCAACACCTTAGACACCCGATCACTGCGATTCGGTGAGGCGGTATGATAAATTCGATTATCAAAGATAAAAGCATCGCCAGCATTGAGTTTTAAATCGCAGACATCAACCCCAATCGGGTCAATCTCGCCTTTGGCCATTTCTAACGGGCCATCCCAATGCTGAGTACCGCGCGCCAGCAGGGTCAGACCATCATCATTTTGCTGAAAATCAGTCAAGCAATAACACACTTTAATGCCCACTCTGGGTAAGTTGGCATGACCTAAATCACGTGGAATGCGAATATCACGGTGCCAACCACGACGCATTGGCGCTAGGTTTGGATCTGAAGGGCGTTTATAAATCAGCGCGGTCGAATGCAGGTGAATATTGGGGCTTAACAGCTGCACCACCAAAGGGATGGTTTTAGGATTGCTGACCAAATCAATGGTCGCTGGGTATTTTAATAAGCCGGGGCGAAAATCTAGCTGATTGTATTCAGCCTTTGAAGGTACATCATATTTGTCTAAAAAAGCGCGGGCTTTACAATCGGTGATATCCGTCAGTGCACTGACCTGTTCGCTGTCTAGCGCATTGGGTATCACTAAAAAACCATCCTTATCAAAGGACGCTCTTTGTTGCTCACTGAGTTGGGAAAAATCCATAAATTAGAACCCTTATTAATATTATTCGTCACTCTTATCAATGTCAGCCAGTGCCATATTTTGTGCCAATCGCGAGTTAAATCGCACAGGAACTTAGTCGGTCGATTGGGCAAAAGCTTTATAAGTTATAGCGTATTGTGGACAGATGTCAATGTCGCTTTTCAATATAAATAGATTAGTCAATCAAGTCCTGAAAAGTACAAAGATTGATATCCAAAGAAGCTGCCAAGGCCCGCAAATCAAGGCTTAACAAGGCTTGCAGCTCAGCGGTTCGCATATTCGCTTGTCTGGTACTCATGGCCTTTAGTTCTGGCCCAGCCTCTGAAGGATGGGCATAAATATAATGAAGACCCGCAGGCAGACCAGTTAAAAATTCGCGCATTTTAGTGGTCTGCTTTTCTGGCGAATTGTCAGGCTTAGTAACCAAAGGAAAAACTGCCATCTGATTAAAAATTGACATGCCCGCCTGTTTAAGTTGCTGCTGCCAATACTGGCTTTGTTGTTCGCCCAGTGCAGCTAAAAAGTCATAGGTCACCACTGGCTGAATCTGATAAGCCAAAGCCAACTTAAGCATTATTGGCAAAAAGCCCTTTTGTTGGCAGGTATACATATGACCATCCAAGTGGCTCGGTTCAAATCCCAACCGCTTGGCCAATTCAATTTGGCCACGTAATTCGTTTTCTACCGCCACCACATCGGCAGTTTGAACCACCTGCTCAGTCCGTTGGTGAAAATAAATTCCAGAGTCATCCCTCAGTCCGTCACTTATATGGCTAGGCGATACTGGCCCCCAACGATAGTCGTTCCACTCACTGGTTAAGGTCAGGTGCAGACCCAAGTCTGCTTGGGGAAATTGCTGTTGTAATCGAGTCGCCGCAGCAAACCACGGGCAAGGGGCCATCAATGAGCCAGATAACACTTTCTCATTGGCACACAACTGAGAGAAAGCCGCGATACTGGATTGAAACATGCCAATATCATCAACATGAAAAATTACATTGACCTTGTTTAGGTCAATCGCTGGTTTAGATGACATCTTTACTTAACCTCTAACCAGTCAGACACCGGACGAATGGTTTTATTGACTAAATCCAGCGTCACAATATACGCCCCCGATGCGCCTAATCGACGGTTCGGTCCAAAACTTATCCGAGGGGTGAGCTGGGTATCAAAACGATAGACACCTTCCATCATCGCCACCAACTTAGGTTGTTCCATGCTGCGGCCAATCTTGGTCAACCCCTCTTTAAGTAGCTTAGCAGCAGCCATCGCCAACAACTGACTGTTACGGTACTGTGGCATCACTTTATGGCCAGTTTGTAATCTTTTATAATCGTTAATGCCATCTTTGGAATAATCAAACGGCAGGTTTGGCATCGCGACAAAAATACGCTGGTCAAATTGAGCCGGGCTATTAAACAACGCGCCACTCATTTGACTGCCGGGGAGCAGCACATTGGGCCACCATTTTAGCACTGAGGCCTGCTGAAAAAACCGTGCTTGGCTTGACTGCGATGCCAGCAGATAAACCACCTTGACCTGATGCTGTTGCAGTCTGGCCATGGTTGTCGCTAAACCTTTAGCTGAGTCAAAGCTAATAACATCCAACTTCACTTGCGGTTTAGCGCTGGAAAAATGCTTGGTCAGGGCCTCAAAGGTTGGTGTTTTCTCCATTAAAACCACCGTTTTGCTGGCGGTTTTTTCAGCGGAATCGATTCTCTGGGCAAAAGCCTGCAATGCACGAGTCTGATTATTTTGCCCTGACAATAAATAAAAGATATTGCGGTTAGGCGGAAAATCCAGCAGTGGCGTGGATGACAATGCGCCAATCACTGGCACTCCTGAGGTTTTACTGAAATCGGCCACCAGCGTTTCAATGCCCTGAAGGTCACTGGCGACAAAAGCAAACACATTGCTTTGGGTTAACTGATTTTTAAGCGCCGCCGGGCTCAGTTCCGGCGCAATAAAGACCAATCGAAATTGACGTTGAAAAATACCGCCCTGCTGATTTAAATCGGCAAAATACGCATTGAGAATTTGCTTTACCGCCAGTGCTTTATCGGGGTTTTCTCGCGGTAAAATCACCCCGATATCGATATGGGTATCGCTAATTCCGCTGGCTTGATAACTGCCTAATCCGGTTAAAAACGCCACCAAATCTTGCATATCTTTTAGGGTGAGTTGATAGCGCGGCATAATACTGTTGAGCTTCTGACCACCAGAGTCGATGCCCATGGTGATCGCTGTTTTGATGCTGCGCTGGGTGTAAGGGGGATGAGTTTCGCCACTTTTGCGGCTGATGCCATAAGGTTTGGTTAAATTAAACCAGCGAATATCAGCAGGGGTGATGCCGCCTTCGGGGATACCTCGGCCATCATATTGATGGCAATTAACACAAGGCATTAAAGTCGCTGGCAACATAGCGCCGGAGTCATT
>JBLGCB010000190.1:0-11868 GCA_047617105.1 Phenylobacterium sp.
AGTTTGTTATTTAGGGATTATCATGTTTTGTTTGAATCAGGGAAAAGAGGATATTCGCCAGACTCAATGGCGATAAAGTGTCATATTCGCCATATTTAAGCGGGTTTTAAGAACCATCTACAGGATATTATGATGCCCAAATTATCTGGTTATGAGGTGTGCAAAAAGCTACGTGAAACCTATCATATGAACGACTTGCCAGTGATATTTTTGTCGGCAAAAACGCAGGTTTCTGATTTGGTACATAGTTTTTCTGTGGGGGCAAACGATTACTTGAGTAAACCAGTCACCAAACATGAACTTTTGAGCCGGGTTGGGACTCATCTTAAATTTCTCGATATTCACCGTAACCTTGAGCACAAAGTCGCCGAGCGGACCGTCGAGCTTGAGCAAGCCAATAGTGAGATAATAGAAACGCAGCAACAATTGGTGCATGTTGAAAAATGGCTTCATTGGGGACGTTAACCGCAGGCATCGCCCATGAAATCAATAACCCAATTAATTTTGTCCATGTCAGTGCGCAAAATATGCAAAGAGATATGTCTCTTTTTCAAACTTTTATCATTGAATTAGCAGGTGGTGAGGAAGCCGACGAAGAAATTCTTGATACTTTTCGCCAGCAATTTGAGCCGCTTTATGACCATATGGCGACAATCAGCACTGGCACTGTACGAATCAAGCGCATTGTCCAGGATTTGAGGGTATTTAGCCAACTTGATGCCGCCGACGAAAAGACCGTGAATATTAGTGATTGCCTGCAATCTTCGATTAATCTGGTTCAAACCCAATATCTTAAAGTCACCAAGTTTATCACTGAGTTTAAGGGTAATCCGATGTTGGATTGCCATCCTGCGCAACTTAATCAGGTGTTTATGAATTTAATCACTAATGCTTGCGATGCCATTATCGAAAAACAAAATAAGTCAGGTGCCTCAAGTGATCACAAGACGTTGGGGAAGATCGTCATTGGCTGTCAAGTTGTGGGGACAGCTGTAGAAATTACCATTGAAGATAATGGCTGTGGGATGACAGAACAGACCAAAAACAAATTGTTTGAACCTTTTTATACTACAAAAGAGGTCGGTTCAGGTACAGGGTTAGGGTTGTCCATTTCTTATGGCATTGTACGAAAGCATGAGGGGGAATTTGTGGTTGAATCAACATTGGGTGTTGGTTCGTTGTTTAAACTGACATTGCCGATTTAACGTATGGCTTTTTCAATTTGACCCTTGATCACCTTTAACCGTATTTATCTTTGATTAAAGATTATAGGTCTAGATTTATGACAGCCGCAACTTTGTATAACCAGCCATTTAAACTCCATCCTGCTCAGGAAAATATTTACTTTGAGCAAATCCTCTACCCTGACAGCCCCATGTATAATCTTGGCTGGTATACCTTGAGTGAACAGGCTTATGAGCAGGCAAAGTTGCAACAAACTTGGACCTTGCTGTATCAGCATCTGGATGCCCTTAGATTGATGGTTGTGGTTGATGATGACGATATGCCGATGCAGTATATCAAGGCGCCTGATGGTGTCGGGCACAGGGTTGAAAGTCTAGATTTTTCAGACCAGACCGCATCACAGGATACTTCACCACAGGATACTTCACCACAGGACACTTCACCACAAGAAAGGGCAACCGCCTGGATGCAGCAACAGCTTGACTGTCGTATGGATTATCAGACTGGCCAAACTTGCCAGATAGCGTTATTGCAGCTCAGCGGGCAGCAAAGTATTGTCTTTACTCGCTTTCATCACCTCATTATCGATAGTCTTGGGGCTTATCAATTACACCAGTGGCTGCATCAACTTTATCATTGTCTGGCGCACAACCAGCCTATTGCGTGGCTATCTATGGTACCGCAATACTTTGATGAAGTGCAAAATGCTCAGGCCTACCTAAATTCACTGCAATACCAGCAAGATAAAAACTACTGGTCTGATTTTATCAAAACGAAGCAAACTCATCGCCTGACCGCTAATGACAATACGCCTGGAAGTGGAAAGTATTCCCTTGATATAAATCGTCAAATTAGCAGTGCCTTAAACCAGTTTTGCTCATGCAATAAAATGAGTCCGTTGGCAGTATTAACCGCTGTGGTTAGCCTTTATTTTGCCAGAATCAGTGGGCATTCAAGTCAATTGTTAGCGACTGCTGTCCATAGCCGCCAAGATAACCAGCAGATGCAGGTGGTGGGCATGTTTGCAAACACCATCCCAATTGCTTGTCAGGTGGATGACGAAGACTGCTTTGTCAGACTTTGTCAACAAGTTAAAAATGGCTTACGAGAAGGGCGCGCGCATCGGCAGTTTCCTGCCAGTCATTTATCGCGCTTGGATGCACAAAACAGCCAGCCAGATATTCAGGTTTTGCATGATTTGTTTGATGATAAAACCACTCAAAAGAAGCATAACCATTGTTATATGAGTAGTCAGCAGGAAATTCAACCTTTGTTAATCCGCCTGCAGGATTACCAAGTAGATTCGAGTCTTAAATTAACCGTGACTTTCGCCCGGCGTTATTTTGATGCTCAGCAAATCAAAGGGCTGACAGGACGCTTGCTCTATGTGCTGCAACAGGGTTTAACGAATCCTCAGCAAAGCAACCGGCAGTTCTCTTTGATGCCACCGTGGGAGCGAGCGGTTTTATTGCACCAATGCAACCAAACCGATGGTCGATACTTGCATAACACAGACGCTAAAATAAATACTGTTCAGCGGTCATTTGAGTTACAGGTAGCGCAAACACCGGATAATATTGCCTTGATATTAGATCCTCACGATGGCTTATCTGCGCAGTTGAGTTATCGTCAATTGAATGCCAAAGCCAATCGATTGGCTTATGTTATTCGCGCGGATTATCAGCAACACTATCACCAGCCGATGGTTCAGGATACCCTGATTGCACTGTATTTGGACCGTTCTATTGAGATGGTGATCAGTATTTTGGCAGTACTTAAAGCAGGTGGTGCCTATGTGCCGCTGTCACCGGAATATCCTGCCAAACGCACCCGCCTTATTCTGGATGACTGTCAAAGTCCGTTGATTATTACCCAACAGCACTATTTGGCGCAAATGGCTCAAATACTGAGTGAACAGACCGATGAGATGGCCAGTACGCCTTTGGTGTTGGCGGCAGATGAAGCCAGTGATTATGTGAACAACAGCGATGTAGACAGAGTACCAGAAAACCCTGAAGCGATGAGTTGTAGTAACGACCTAGCTTATGTTATCTATACCTCAGGGACCACAGGGCAGCCTAAAGGCGTGATGATTGAACATGCTGGGGTGGTCAATTTTATTACCGGTCAAACCCAGGCGTTTGCTTTTTCATCAGACGAGCGGGTCATTTTAATGCCTTCATATACCTTCGATGTTTCGGTTGAGTTGTTGTTTTTGGCCTTATTTAATGGGGCTTCAGTCTATATTCCTACCTCGGCAGATATTGCCGACCCCCTGATTATCAGGCAAAAGGTCATTGAGTTGGGTATCACTCATTTGTATGCCACACCAAGGTATTTGGCGGTATTGGGACAATTTGATGGTGCCAATAACATCAAACGGGTGGCCATTAGTGGCGATGTTTGTGTGCCTGGTCTAAAGGAGATTTGGGGTGATTTACTGATCAATGAATATGGTCCTACCGAAGCCACTATTATATCGGCACAGTGTCTGGATTTTGCCGAGCAAACACAGATTAATTGTATTGGTCGTCCCATTGATAATACTCAACTTTATGTGTTGTCGGAGGCATTGGTGTTATTACCACCCGCAGAAGCCGGTGAACTCTATATTGGTGGCGCTGGTTTGGCACGAGGTTACCTTAACCGTTCTGAGCTAACCGGTGAGCGGTTTATTGATAACCCTTTTGCCAGTGGCGAGGCAGCAGCTAGACGATTATACAAAACCGGTGATAGGGTGCGATGGTTACTGGATGTCAATGGCCATCCAGTCAACCTAGAGTATTTGGGACGCATAGATGATCAGTTGAAGATCCGGGGTTTCAGAATTGAGCCCGGTGAGGTTGAAAGCGCGTTATGTGAATTGCCGGGTATTCAACAGGCGATAGTGACTGAGACCAAAAAAGGCGATAGCCATTACCTTAGTGCATATTGGCTATCTGATCACGATAAGTCAGTGACGGTGGAAGCGTTTAGAACCCATTTAGCTGCGATTTTGCCTGATTATATGATACCAGCGACTTATACCCGGATTGATTCGGTGCCGTTAACGATTAACGGTAAACTGGACCGCCGTGCCTTACCCCAACCAACTTTTGCCGATAGTGAAGGGTTTGTCTCACCACAAAGTGAGCTGGAGCAGCAATTGTGTCAGCATTGGCAAGCGGTTCTGGGGCTTGAGCGGATAGGGATTGATGATCATTTCTTGCACATTGGCGGCGATTCGATTATCGCCATTTTATTGGTGTCGAGGTTACGTCGAACAGGTTTTAATCTTCAGGTTATGGATATTTTTGCCGCACCGACTGTGGCACAACTTGCTCATTTATTGAGTCAGTCAAACGAAGTTGAATTGGTTGATGTAGAGCAAGGTCAACTGGTCGGTGAGTTTGCTTTGTTGCCAGTACAACAATGGTTTTTTGAGCAACACTGGTGTCGGGCGCATCACTGGAATCAAGCTTTTATGATATGTCTGCCCCATGGCATAAGCCGAGCTGAGGTTGAATCAGTGTTACCAGCTTTGGCAGTTCAACATGATATGTTGCGTTGTCGTTTTGATCAGGTGAGTGACGGCTCAAATCCCAGTACTTATCGGCAAATTTATCATCAGCAAACCGACGCCTATATGGCACCATTGCAAAGTGTTGATGTCAGTACTTTGGATGAAACACAATTGCAGCAACAACTGACCGACTGGCAAAGTGGCTTTAATTATACTGACGGGCGGTTATGGCAAGTGGCTCATTTGACTGGGTATGCGGATAATGGCACCCGCTTGTTTTTGGCTTTTCATCATCTGATCATCGATGCTGTATCGTGGCGTATTATTGCCCAAGATATCAAACAATTGTTGACGGGACAGTTGGAGGCCAAAACCAGCAGTTATCGTCAGTGGGTCAATGCGGTGCAGGATTATGCGCGAAACCATCTCAGTGAAATTGACTATTGGCAGCAAGTGCTTGACTCTCCGCCAGCTTTGCCCAAACCCGGGGCATCTTGTTTGTATCAACTTAAACTATCGGCAGAGAAAACGGATGTGTTGTTACATCAGGCCAATGGTGGATATCACACCGAAATTAACGATCTATTGCTGGGGAGTTTGGCGATTGCGTTGGCATCAACGTTTGGTCACCCGGTGAATCATATTACGTTGGAAGGACATGGTCGCGAAGCGATTGATGAGACCCTAGATATCACTCGTACCGTGGGTTGGTTTACGACTATGTATCCGGTAAAACTGGTGAGTTTTGATGACGTCAGTGAAACCATTATTCAAACCAAAGAAATGTTGCGATTAATTCCCAATAAAGGCATTGGGTTTGGTGCTTTGTGTCAGGCAGGTTCGATGATGGCGTTGTTACCGGCGATTGGGTTTAATTATCTTGGCCAGCTGGATGGTGGCAGCGATGAAACCAAAGAGGCGGACTGGCAACTACTGGCTGACCATTGTGGCCTTACGGTGGCAGCTGACAATAATGACGAGATGCGATTGAATATTAATGGTGCAGTGTCACAAGGCATACTGCAATTTAGGGTGGCATCACGTCTGGATGAGGCGACAAGTCGGCAGTTTATGACGGCCTTTGAGTCTGCTTTGATCGCTATTATTCAACAAGCCTGGTTGCAAGCCGAGGTCGAAGGGGTCAGGACCCCCAGTGATTATGATGCTGATGGACTGACGATTGCACATTTACGACAGTTGCAGCAGCGCTTTGCGCCGGCTCAAGGCTGTTTACCGGCTCAAGGCTGTTCACCGGCTCAAGGCTGTTTACCGGCTCAAGGCTGTTCACCGGCTCAAGGCTGTTTACCGGCTCAAGGCTGTTTACCGGCTCAAGGCTGTATCGAAGCAATCTATCCAGCCAGCAGCCTACAGCAGGGACTTATCTATCATCAGCAGAGTCAACCAAAGGATGACGCCTACCGGGTTCAGTTATTACTGGATTATCAATGGTCACTGGACCTTGATGTTTATCAGCGGGCATGGGCATTGGCATCGCTTCGTTACCCCTCGTTGCGGACGGCTTTTGACTGGAGTGAGGGGATGCTTCAGATTGTGACCGTGGGTGAAAGTATCAGCGCCGATCACTTTACGGTTAAAGATTTGAGTGGTTTGCCTGATGATCAACAAGAGCAGGCGATCAGCAACATCCAGCAACAGGATCGAACGGTTGAATTTGACCTCAGCCAGCCGGGTCTTGTTCGCTTCAACTTGATGAAGCGCCATGATGCATCTTATACGGTGTTGATAAACATACATCATAGTATTAGCGATGGCTGGAGCCTGCCGTGTTTATTACAAACAGTACACCGTTACTATGATGAGCTTATCGAGCACAAGATCCCTGAAATTAAAGTGGATACGGCATATCTGGCAACACAAAAGTGGCACCTTCGCCAACACCAGTCAGTCGAGACATATTGGGCGCAGGTTTCAGAACAATTCACAATCGTCAATGATGTGAATTTTATGTTAAACCAGAGTACTGACCTGTCACAAGTGCTCACTATCAGCCAACCCGCGATGCAATCAATGACCCTTCGGGGCAGCGTTTATCATCAATTGAAGGGGATGTGCCAGTTGTTGGGTATCACCTTAAATGTTGCACTGCAATTTGCCTGGCATAAGCTAGTGCAAATTTATACTGGTGATGAGCAGACAATGGTTGGCACTGTGGTGTCTGGCAGGGGGATACCAGTGGCCGACGTCGAATTCAGTGTCGGATTATATATCAATACATTGCCATTGGTGGTGCAGTGGAGAGCGACGGCGACGGTCAAACAAATATTGAATGAAATTCAACAAAATATTGTCGCTTTGAACGGCCATAGCAGCGTTTCGTTGGCCTGTTTGCAATCACATGGGCAAAGGTTGTTTCATAGCTTGTTTGTTTTTGAGAATTATCCGCAGCCGCTGAACGGCGCAGTTGATGGTATTCAAAGTCATTTACAGTCCCATCAGATAATAGAAAAAGGCAATTATCCATTGTCGCTTGCTGTGAATGAACATGACGAAATGGTGATTATTCAACTGTATTACGAAGGCATCCTGATGGATGAGGTTCAGGCTAGACGAATACTTGATCAAATGCAGCGCATACTAATGACCATTGTTGCTGACCCTGAGCAGAGCCACCAAACCATTTCACCGCTTAGTCAGGCAGAACGTTACGAGGTCTCATGTCTGTGGAGTAGGACAGATGATTCATCTTCTGATTGTATTGATACAAAAAAATTAACCTTACACCAACTATTTGAGGCGCAGGTAGACAAAAAACCGGACAGTATTGCGTTGGTGTTTGAAGAACAGCTGCTGAGTTATCGCCAGTTGAATGAAAAAGCCAACCAACTGGCCCGGGCCATTCGCATCAGCTACCAAGTGCAACACGGTAATCCAATGAGAGCCGATACCCTGATAGCATTGTATTTCGATCGCTCTGTGGAGATGGTCATTAGCATTTGGGCGGTGTTAAAAGCGGGCGCGGCATATGTGCCGATTTCACCAGAACAACCAAAATTAAGGACGGTGTTTATTCTGAATGATACCGCCGCCCCCATGGTATTAACCCAAAATAAGTATTGTGATGAGCTGACAGGCTGGTTGGGGGAATTGGCTATGAACCCTGTTATTTTGGTGGCTGATAAGCTTGAGTTGACCGCGGACATTTTGACCGATAACTTGGTATCAGCCAGTGGTGAGCAGGACTTGGCCTATGTGATATATACCTCAGGTACTACCGGGCAACCCAAGGGCGCCTTGATAGACCATCAATCCATTGTCTCTCGTTATCAGGGGTGGAACCAAGCCTATGATCTGGAAGGGGCTATCGATAGCCATCTTCAAATGGCCGCCTTTGTTTTTGATGTCTTTATTGGCGACTGCACCCGGGCATTATGTTCTGGAGCAAAGCTGGTGCTCTGCCCAAAAATGTCATTAATTGATGCACCAGCACTGATTAAGTTATTGCATACTCATCGAATTGAGTTCGCTGAATTTGTCCCGGCAGTTTTGCGTCATTTGGCCGATTATTTGTCTGACCACAATGAACAGTTGGCTGATTTGAAATTGGTGGCAGTGAGTTCTGATGCGTGGAATATGCATGATCATTACAATACTCAGCAGGTGTTATCACCACAAACCATCTTGGTGAATTCTTATGGTTTAACAGAGTGTACGGTGGATAGTACGTATTTCACCCGTGGGTTTGACAAAGTAAGACCGTCGAGCCTTGCCAATATTGGTCGTGCTTTCTTGCATGTTCAAACATATGTGTTAAACGAGCGGTTAAACTGCGTCCCTATTGGTGCTCTGGGTGAGTTATATATTGGTGGTTCAGGTTTGGCCCGGGGGTACCTTAACCGGCCAGAATTGACCCGGGAAAAATTTATTGATAATCCGTTTGCCACTGAGGCTGATATTGCCCGGGGGTATAACAAACTGTATAAAACCGGTGATTTGGTGCGTTATTTGCCTGACGGCAACCTGTCTTATTTGGGGCGAATAGACCGCCAGGTAAAGATTCGCGGTTACCGGATTGAACTGGCTGAAATAGAAAATGCTTTAAGCACTTTGGCGTCGGTGGGGCAGGCTGTAGTGGTTGATGTTGAGCGTGGGGATGATAAGGCCTTAGTTGCGTATGTGATGAGTGCATCCGGTGGGTCGATAAACGAAAATATGTTGAAGAAAGCGTTGTCGGAGACCTTACCGGCGTATATGGTCCCAGCAAGTTTCAACCAAATTGAAAAAGTGCCGCTAACAATAAACGGTAAGTTGGACAGAAAAGCGTTGCCGGCTCCGCAATGGGTGGACGGTGATGGTTATGTTGCGCCGCGAAATGACCTAGAAGCGCAATTATGTACCATCTGGCAACAGGTGTTAAGGCTTGAGCGAGTGGGGATTGAGGATAACTTTTTTCAAATCGGCGGCGATTCGATTGTTGCGATCCAGTTGGTCAGTAGATTACGTCGAAGCGGCTTTGAATTGCAGGTAACGAGCTTGATGTCTGAGTCGACAGTGGCTCGTTTGGCCGATGTATTACGTGATGAGTTGGCACCTGTGACGAAACGTGCTGAACAAGGAATATTAGAAGGTTCTTTTGCCCTGTTGCCTATACAGCAAAGATTTTTTGAGATGGCCTGTCAGACCCCTTGTCACTGGAATCAGGCGTTTATGGTGGGTTTGCCTGAGAACATTAAGTTTGAAGCGGTTACTGAGGCATTAAACCGGTTGGCGACACATCACGATGTTTTACGCTGTACTTTTGCGCAAACCGCTGACGGCGGTTATCGTCAGTGTTATCACCCGCTGCCAGAATTTGAGGTGCCAGCATTGCAGATGCTGGATATTGCCACGGTTGATGAAGACAGCCTTCAGCGGCAACTGACGACTTGGCAGAGTGACTTTGACCTTTATCAGGGGCCATTGTGGCGGGCCGGGTATTTGTCTGGTTATGCGCATGGCAGTGGGCGATTATTTTTTGCTTTTCACCATTTGATTATTGATACCGTGTCGTGGCGTATTATTGCCGGGGATATTAAAAGGTTGTTGACAGGACAGCCGCTTGAGGACAAAGGTTGTAGTTATCGCCAGTGGGTTGTCGCAGTTCAGGCTTACGGTAATGCCCATCGTCAGGAAGTGCAATATTGGCAAAAGATGATGGGAGATACTGAAGTACAGCCGGTGGCTGATAAAGTTCATAGTGTATCAATGTCTGTGACGGCTGAGCACACTGACATGTTGTTACATCAGGCTGGTGCTGGTTATTACACTCAAGTGAATGACTTGTTGCTTAGTGCGCTGGCGATTGCGTTAAAAACGTTGTTTGAGCGGAATATCAATTATATTACCCTGGAAGGTCATGGTCGTGAAGATATTGGTGAATCGTTGGACCTTACCCGTACCGTCGGTTGGTTCACTTGCTTGTATCCGGTAGCATTGACCGCTTATGAAGATATTGGGCAGACCATTGTTCAAACCAAAGAAATGTTGCGGGCTATCCCTAACCGGGGTATTGGTTATGATGCCTTGTTGCAACAAGGTTTGCTTGAGGGGGCTTTGCCAACAATCCGGTTTAACTATATGGGTCAGTTTGAACACCAAGAAACAACCGCTGATTGGCGCTTAATCACAACAAAAGATTGCGGTACTGTGCTTGGTGTTGGCAATGACGTTGGGTTGTTGTTAAATATCAATGGTGCAGTGCAGAACAATGTGCTGAATTTTAGTGTTTCGTCTCTTCTTTCTTTAGAACAACTCCAATTATTTATTGGCGCTTATAAAGCGGCGTTGCTTGAGGTGATTGATGCCGCTAAATCTGCTGCACAAATGGGGGGCGTGCATACGCCAAGCGATTATGGGGTAAGTGGTTTATCGGTATCACGATTGCAAGCGTTGCAGATAAAATATGATATTGAGGCGGTTTTCCCGGCCAACAGTTTACAGCAGGGGTTTATTTACCATCACTTAAGGTTACCGCAAGATGATGCCTATCGGGGGCAATTACTGATTGATTATGATTTGGCTTTGAACGTTAAAGCTTATCAACAAGCTTGGCGACTGGCTTCGATACGTTTTCCTATACTGAGGACTTCGTTTGACTGGCAAGAGGAGATTATTCAAATCACTGACAAGGCAGCCAGTATTGGTGACTTGCATTTTAGCTATAAAGATATCAGCGATTTGTCTGAGGCAAAAAAGCAAGCCGCTATTGACAAGATTGTTGCGCAAGACAGGGGAGTGCCGTTTGATTTAACCCAGCCTGGCATTATTCGCTTTACCCTGATAAAACAACGGCAAGATTTGTACACCGTACTCAACACTATGCATCACAGTATTGTCGATGGCTGGAGTGGTTCGGTGCTGTTTCAAACCGTGCATGATTACTACGATATGCTGGTACAGGGGCGGATGCCCAAGGTGGTGGTGGAGCAGACTTATTTGCAGGTTCAGGCGTATTACTTAAGACAACAGGCGGCGTTGCTGGCACACTGGGCACCCATCGGGGCCAGCTTTGAACCCGCCAATGATATCAATGCATTTTTGAGTCAATCAATTGATTTGAGCCAGCACCAAGTGTTGGCAAATCCACGTTCAAGTCGTTTAACCATTGAGGGAAAAGCTTACCAGCAACTTAAAACAAGCTGTAGACAACTCGGGTATACCCTTAATAGCGCAATACAATTTGCTTGGCATAAGTTGCTGCACACTTACACCGGAGATAAACAAACGATAGTTGGTACTGTTGTTTCGGGGCGGGATATTCCGGTGGATGGTATTGAGTCCAGTGTTGGCTTGTATCTTAATACTTTACCGTTGGCGGTTAACTGGCAAGACAGCGCCAGTATTGCGCAAATACTGGCGCAGATTCAACAGGGTATTGCTCTGCTGAACAGCTATAGTGCTATTCCATTGGTCACGCTACAACAAGATGGCCAGCGGTTATTTCATAGTCTGTTCACGTTTGAACATTTTCCCTCAGCTATTCTAGGAAATGCAGTAAAGGGTGCAGAGGGAGAAGCACAAAAGACCCTAGCGAAGGCGGCTCACCTAAGACTGTCGATAAAAAAAGTGGAGTATCCACTGTCGATTACGGCTTATGAGCAAGGAGAAACATTGTGCATCGAGCTTGATTATGACGAAAGCTGGATTAATGAGGCACAGGGTAGCCGATTACTGAGTCAATTGAA
>JBLGCB010000191.1:0-11846 GCA_047617105.1 Phenylobacterium sp.
TAGTGCCTGTCCAGAAACGAAGTTTCTAGGCGCTAGATAATGTGGGTCATGGATGACCCTACTTTTCAACTTGTTGAAAAGTAAGCGAAATTCCACTTGCTTGAATGTAGCTTGCTCCAGAAATCTCACATGGATGTGAGTTTCTGGACGATAACTAGCTAAACAAAACAAAAATGGACAACAATACTGGCTTATCGCTGGCTCATTAAAAGAAAATACCGTTATTACATCCTTATTGACTCAACAGGATGATTTATTTAGGTCACAGTTGTTCCATCAACTAGGTCGTTGTCATCTGACCAGTTGGTTGTTTTTTATGCTTAAAATCATCAACTTAAAAAGAGGCTTTACGTCAGCCCCCGTTTTGATATAGTAGAGGAATAGACATTTTGCAAAAGCAAATTTAAAGACTCAATAGGAGTATAGATAATTATGCTAACCCGACTAAAAAAAGCACAAACCCAATGGGGAGGCTCTCATTCAGCCATTGATAACTGGTTGAATGAACGTCAAGAGTTATTGGTGCGTTATTGTCAGCTTGCAGGTACCAGCCAATTCGAACAAAAAGACAATGCCTTACCAGTAGAAGCGGATATTATTTTATTTTGTCAGGTGATGATGGATTATATTTCTGCGGGTCATTTTGAAGTTTACGAACAAATCGTCAAGGCATGTAAGACCAATGGTGTCACCAGCCATCAACTGGCGACCAATTTATATCCCAGAATAGACGAAACCACCGATAGCGCTTTGGTCTTTAACGACAAATACGCCGATCAAGAAGGTCTTAATGGTGGCAATGCCGACCTCGAAGAATTCTTCGCTGATTTTGATGCTGACCTATCAAAAGTGGGTCAGGCAATGGAAGAGCGTTTTGGTTTAGAAGATGAGTTGATTGAAGCCCTCTACGTCAATCACTAAAGATAAAATCGCTTATCCTTTTGCGGGCAAAAGGTAACGCGCTTTTATTGATTTTTTGACACAAAAAAGCCACTCAATTGAGTGGCTTTTTTATGTCTTTTTTGCAGCTTGCTGCATATCCATAAAAGCGCCCCTACTTTTGCGCAGCAAAAGAAGGGGCGATTTTATTTTATTCTTTGGCGCTTTTTGCTGCAACAATCTCAAGCAATTCAACTTCAAATACCAAAGTGGCATTAGCAGTGATTTTGCCAGTTGCACGAGTGCCGTAAGCCAATTCTGATGGAATAGCGAATTTGTACTTACTGCCAACAGGCATCAACTGTAGACCTTCAGTCCAACCTTTGATCACGTTTTTCAATGGGAATACAGCAGGTTCGTTACGGCTGTAAGAGCTATCAAACTCAGTGCCATCAATTAACGTGCCTTTGTAATGTACTTTTACAGTGTCTTCTGCGGTTGGGTTAACCCCTTCGCCTTTTGACATAACTGAGTACTGTAAACCAGATTCGGTGGTTTGAACGCCTTCTTTCTTAGCATTGGTTGCCAAGAAATCTTTGCCTTCTTGAATCGCTTTTTCAGCCAATACTTTGGCCATTTCAGCTTGTTTTTCACGAGTCAGCTTGTCCAGTGACTGCATCACTGCTTTAACTTCTTCTTCTGTTAATTTTTTGTTGCCAGAAAGTGCATCTTGTACACCCTGCATCACAACATCAGATTTCAATACCACTTCCACTTTTTTGTTTTCGTCTAAGGCACGCTTGAGGTATTCACCAAAGCTTACACCAAGACTATAACTTTGTTTTTCTAATTCAGTGGTTGGTACCGCTGCAACCGTCGTCTTTTCGGCTTCATTCTTGGATCCGCCACAACCCACAACTAATGCCATACTCGCCGCTAATAACGACACCTTAAAGATCGAACTCATTTTGTTATCTCCAACTTCTCTCAGTATAATAATAATAATAATAATCAGTGTCTGTCTGAATAAACACGATTTGTTTTTGTTATGCTTTCATTAAAGAAAGGACGACACTATTTTCCTTAAACGAAAAACACTTTGGCGACACCGCGAGCGTTTAACCATCAGGATAAAAAATAGCTAATTAAAAATTAGCCCCATATACTACCTTGTTGTAAGATAACTGTTAAGGGCTTTTCCATCCAAAAAGTGAATATGAAACTTTTAGTTACCAATTTTACATTTGTCTTACTCCTCTTTACGCTAATTTTGAGCGGTTGTAGCCGCGAGCACAGCAATGCAGTTTCCTGGAATGAACACGCGGTCGACAGTTCATATACCGCCACGCTGTCTTTGGACGGTCGTTATGCCATCGTCTCGAGCATTCACCACGGCTTGAGTTTCTGGGATGTCGAAAAAAATGCCTTAAAATATCAATGGAGCCATCAAGGCAGCGACAACAATCTGGTGTTGGTCAGTGCCATCTCTGCCAATAACAGCCATGTTTTGACCGCAGACCGCGAAAACTTCGTGCTTTGGGACATTGCCACTGGCAAAGCCGTGGGTTTTTATAAAGTGCGCGAATCCAATATTCGAGATATCGCCTTATCTAATGATGGTAAGCATATTTTGATTGGCAAAAGCAGCGGTGTGGTGGTCCATATCACCTTGTCTAGTGGCCGTCGCCTCGAGTTTTTGGGTCACCAAGAAAAAATCAACAGCGTCGACATGACCGCCAATGGCCGTTTTGCCCTCACTGGCTCTAATGATTATGTCGCTTATTTATGGGATACCCAAAGTGGTCAGGTGATCCATCGTTTCAACCACCCCAGCAGGGTCACCAAAGTCGCCCTTGATGTGCAGGGACGTTATATTTTTACCGCCGACAGCAAAAAACAAGCACAAATCTGGGATATGCTTACGGGTAAGGCCATCAGTCGTTTACAATACGCGGCAAGGCAAAATGTATTCAGTGCCGTTAGGTTTAGTCCAAGCGGCAAGTTTTTGGCCACCGGTGCGCCATCACGTAAACTCACCCTGTGGGACGTGCAAACAGGCGAAAAACAACAAAGCTGGACCGTGGCACCGCGCAAAAATTCGCGGCCCAAAGGTGCGGTGGTACACAGTGTCACCTTTATTAATGATGAAAGCCAACTGCTCAGTGAAAGCTCCAGTGGTATGGCGGAAGTTTGGGATATCGATAAGTAGGATAACGAGGAATAAAATCAACATGAGTAACGACTGGGAACAGCGAATTAACGAATTAGAAAGCAAGGTTGCTTTTCAAGATGACACCATTGAGCTGTTAAACAATGAGCTCAATCAGCATCAGGAGTCAATCCAAAAGCTGCAAAACCAGATAGCGCTGCTCGGCAGTCGATTTAAAGAGATTAAAGATGGGATCGAACTTGACCAAGGCAGTGACGAAATCGTTCATGAGTTACCACCGCATTATTGATATGTTGTAGAATGCGTACTGCGCGAGGCTGTGTGAAAACTCCAATCCTGCGTAGGATGCGGTAGAGCCGAAGGCGAAACCCATCAGAACTGGGCTGCAAACTGTGATATTGTGCTGCTATCATGCGCAAATGATGGGTTTCGCTTCGCTCTACGCCATCCTACGGAAGTTTTCACACAGCCTAGCGCACCATGAACATGGAATGACGACAACCCATATTGCTATCCAAGATAAAACCAACATAGTAATGCAGCACGTGTTCAAAGATTAGTGCCGTGCCCACATTACAGCTCGCAATCCCCGCAAAACCCCTTCATCACTCACATACCCCGCCAAACAAAAAGAATCCTCAACCACAACCTCAAAACCATTAAAAACCGCCAATAACAACCGCTGTTCAACCCGTTCAAGCGCCAGTTCTGCATCGAGCATCGCTTGCTTAGCTTCACTGTCTGTCGCATCATCGCGCGCCAACCGACGCCTTAACACCCGCATTGGCCGAGTATAATCTTGATGCCACTGGGCAATACCCGCCACTAAAGCCTCAACCTGCACCGCAGACAATACCCGCTGATGTTGTTCACACCAGCATAACAGCAAAACCAGATTGACGTTTAAATCGAACTGGTCCTGCAAGTTCAAGCAAATCTCTTTAACCCCCGGTTTGCCATACAGCTCACCAGAAAAATGCCAAAACTGCTTAGCGGTTAATGGTTTAGTCATTGGCCTGTAATTGTTCCAACTCTTCTTGCGCCATCATCCAGTCTTCTTCAACCTGATTAAGCGTCGCGGTATTGGTGGCCTGTTGTTTGAGCAATTCAGCCAAGGTCTTTTTGTTTTCTGCCTCATACATCGAACTGTCGGCCAGTGAGGCTTCGATACTGTCTTTTTCTTGGTTAAGCTTGTCCATTTGCTTTTCCCATTGATCAATTTTCTGCCGTAGTGGTTTGGTTTTTTGTCTGAATTCGGCATCTTTACGCTTTTGATCTTTCCGATTCACCGCCGAGTTTTCGGCCAGCGGTTTGTCGTCCTGAACCACATCTCGCTTGTCAGTATCCATCAACCATTGGTAATAATCTTCTAAATCACCGTCAAACGAGGTGACCCGCTGGCTGTCCACCAGATAAAACTCATCGGTGGTGGTTTTTAATAAATTACGATCGTGCGATACCACCACCATCGCCCCGGCAAAACCCTGTAATGCCATCGATAAGGCATGACGCATATCTAAATCAAGGTGGTTGGTGGGTTCATCGAGTAATAACAGGTTAGGTTTTTGATAAACCATCAATGCCAGTACCAAACGGGCTTTTTCGCCGCCAGAAAACGGCCCGACCGCGCTGAGCGCTTTATCACCATTAAAGCCAAAGCGGCCAAGAAAGTCGCGTAATTTTTGCTCCAGCGCCACTTTGTCCAGCGCTCTCATATGATCCAATGGCGTATGGGTCACATCCAATGTTTCTAGCTGATGCTGAGCAAAATAGCCTAATTTCACCCCTTGACCAATATCAAAAACGCCATTTTTAGGTTTGAGTTCACCAGAAAGCAGTTTGATCAGAGTTGATTTACCCGCGCCATTGCGACCCAATAAACCAATCCGGCTACCCGGAACTAGGTTTAATTTGATTTTTTCTAAAATGGTGGTGTCACCATAACTCAGTTGCACGTTTTCCATGGTGATCAGCGGGTTTGGCAATGACTCAGGTTTAAAGAATTGAAAATCAAACGGCGAATCTACATGAGCCGGAGCCAGTTGTTCCATCCGTTCCAGTGCTTTGACCCGGCTTTGCGCTTGTTTGGCTTTACTGGCTTTGGCTTTAAAGCGGTCGACAAACTGCTGCAAATGGGCTTTTTGCTTTTGCTGCTTATCGTACATGCTTTGTTGTTGCGCCAGTTGTTCAATCCGCTGGCGCTCAAAGGCGGTGTAATTGCCGCTATAAGAGTTGAGTTTTTTGTGTTCAATATGAATGGTTTGATTGATCACATTGTCGAGAAAATCTCGGTCATGAGAAATCAAAATTAACGTACCCTGATAACGTTTCAGCCAGCTTTCAAGCCATAACACCGCATCTAAATCAAGGTGATTGGTCGGTTCATCGAGCAACAACAGGTCAGAACGGCAAATCAGTGCCTGAGCCAGATTCAATCGCATTCGCCAGCCACCAGAAAACTGCTTCACTGGCTGGCTGGTTTGTGCCTGAGTAAAACCCAGACCATGTAATAACTCCCCTGCCCTAGCCCCAATGCTATAACCTTCGATGGCGTCCATTAGTTGATGTTGATGGCCAATCTGATGACCATCATGGTCTCGTTCTGCCACTTGGATCTTACGTTCGATGGCACGGTATTCAAAATCACCGTCAATCACGTAATCCAGCGCAGGTCTGTCTAGTTCTGGGGTTTCTTGGGCCACATTGGCAATCACCCAGTCTTTGGGGATCGTCGATGTGCCTGCGTCGAGGGTTAACACCCCATTAAGCAACGCAAACAAGGTGGATTTACCACTGCCATTGGCGCCGACAAGGCCGACTTTGTGCTTCGGATAAATCGTCGCACTGGTGTGATCGAGCAGGGCATTGGTGCCGCGAAAAAGTTGAATTTCAGTCAGTTGAATCATCGAAAGTTACAGTAGGGAATAAGCTGGCCGCTATTCTACGCAAAAACGCGGCAAAAATCGCGCCCGTAGCAAACATTTGATGAAGTTTTAGGTGGGTTTGTGCAGATAAAGCGCGTAAAATCAGCCGCCATCAACACCAGACAGAGCAAACACCGCAGCCATGAAAATCAAAAAACGCTTTATTGCCGGAGCCACTTGCCCCAAATGCAATGCCATCGATACCATTATGTTGTATAAAGAAAACAAGGTCGAAAAAGTCGAATGCGCCAAATGCGGTCACACCATGACTCAACCCGAAGACAGTGTTAATGCGTCGACCCGCGAGTTTGAACAGGTCATTGGGGTGTTTAAACCGGGGGACTAAGCCAGCTGCTTTTTAATCATCCCAGACAGCACCGGGAAGTTTTTCACCGACGCTTTAATGCCAACAATATCACAGGCATTGACGGTATCCACCAACGATTGAGCATACTCCAAACAGGCGTCAATCTCATATTTATCGCCGAGTTTTTCTATGGTTTCGGCGAAGTTCTTGATTTCTGACATTTTATTATTAACCCGTATCACCTGCCACAACGGTAACAACTCTTCATCCAATATCGCTACTATGCCTGCACCATCGGCCAGCGCCGCCTCACTTAAACGGATCGCCACCGGTTTAACCACTTTGTGCTCACCGGTCACTTTGATCTGATAAGGCAAAAACGGCTGTAATGCCTTAAACAATCCCGCTTTAAACAGCGGTTTTTTGATGTAACTGTCAAACGGGCCTTTGATAAACTCAGGATCCAGTGGATCCATCACCGCCGCCGTTAAGGCAAGTATCGGCACATTGGCAATTTCTCTGGCCAACCTCGCCGCTTCATGGCCATCCATATCTGGCATTCTGATATCCATTAACACCAAGTCGACCTTATGTTTTTTCAACACGTCTAACGCTTCGTAACCCGATGCAGCACTGAAAAAACTCAGCTTCGAACCAGAAAAACACTCTTGCACCAGTAAACGATTAATTTCGATATCATCAACGATCAATATCACCGCAGGTTTAAACAATACAGACCGATGCTCAGAACTCACCTCACCTGTTAATGCATCGGTGGCAGCATGACCTGACATTTCGACATCTCGCATCGTCACCATAAACTCTGCCCCCTTGGACAAAGTGCTGGTCACGGTAATTTCTCCGTTCATCAATTTCGCCAAGCGCTGACTAATCGGCAAACCCAGTCCGGTGCCACCGAATTTGGTCATATCTAAGTTAGCCGACTGAGCGAACGTGCCAAAGATATAATGCAATTCATTTTCAGAAATACCAACACCGCTATCTTCAATGCTGATCACCAAATCAATCTCATTATGATGATGGGTTGTGATCACTTGCCGGGCTTTGAGTTTAATTGAACCAGTTTCTGTAAATTTCACCGCATTACCAATCAAATTAAACAGAATTTGGCGTAATCTCACGGTATCAAGCATCAGGCTGTTAGGAATGCTTTTGTCGACATCAAAGATAAAATCAAGTTGTTTTTTCTTCAACTCCACCATAAATAACTTAGCGACATCACTAAACAGTTCATGAGGGTTGGTCGCCACCTTGTGAATATCGAGTTTGCCCGCTTCAATTTTTGACAAGTCGAGAATATCATTGATCAGCGTCAGCAAACTGGTGCCCGCCGACTGAATGGTTTTAATAAACGCCAAATGTTGTTTGTTGTCGGTACCTTCTCTGAGTAAATCGGTAAAACCAAGGATGGCATTCATCGGGGTGCGGATTTCATGACTCATATTCGACAAAAAGGAGGATTTGGCCTGAGTCGCCCACTCAGCCCTTTCTTTAGCTATTTTTAACGCCGCTTCGGTGTCTTTTCGCAGCCTGATCTCTTCAGATAAGCGACGATTCCAATATAAAAAGATGCCGACGATCAACCCGGCGACCACGATGATCACCATCATTAAACGAGGATTGGTTTTTTCAACGTAACGCTGTTTGATCCAACGGGTGAGAATTTGTTGATGCTCTGCGGTAGAAATACTGCGTAAGGCTTTATTGAGAATGCTATGTAAAACGGGTTTATCCTGGGTGACAAATAAGGTTACCTCGACCTCTTCGAGAGTTTTACCGACAATTCGCAGGTTATACAGCCCTAAATCGCCAATGTTGTAATTGGTCAAAGCCATGGTTGCAAGCATGGTATCATATTTGCCCGAAGACACGCCCTCCAGTCCCTTCTCCAGAGAATCGACATTAATAAAGTTATGCTCGGGATATTTAGCCATAAGCGCTTTTGAATAGCTGGCATTTTTCATGATGGCAATTTTATCATTGAGCAATACCCCGACATCATCGACAAAATCATCTTCTTCTGTTTTGACGATCACCACCGGATTGCTAAGATAAGGCTGAATGGGTTTGAAATCTTGCTTTAGAGCCTGATTGGCGTAACCCGCAGAAATCACATCAACCTGGCCCTTTGATGCCATCTCCAGCGCATCACTCCAACGTCCAGGACGAACTTTGTTAAAATGCACCCCCAACTTCTTTTCTATCAATGCAAGGTGGTCGGCCACGATCCCCTGATATTCGCCGACTTCATTAAACCCTTCAAACGGCATCCAAGCCGGATCTCCGGTGAAAGACAACAAAGGGTTGAGTCGCAACCAGCGTTTTTCTGCACTGGTGAGCATTAAATCTGACGCATTCACCGCGTCTCGTGCCAACTGACGTTCGATGGTAATGCCTTTAGAATTAAGATAATAATCAATTAGTTGCTGGTACTTCCCCGATGCCAGCATTTTGTCTAACCCACGGTTAAAGGTATCTCTTAATTCGCGATCGCGAAAAGCAATGTTATAACCCGTCACCTGAGGCAAAATATCATGAAAAACAAAATCATCATCGACATATGAATTGACCGCAATAAGATTTTTATACCAGTCAAACACCAATTTATCGACCACCACCGCATCCACTTCACGGTTAAAAAACAGATTCATTTGGTTGGTCTGGTCATTCACTTCATAAAAATAAGGGGTGTGTTTGGCGCGTGCCTTAGGATTAAATAAGCTGTAAAACTCACTACCCAGTTGGTTATAACCATCACTCCAAATGGCGATTTTTTTGCCGACTAAATCACTAAGCTGACTGATGCTCAGCCCATCTTCGCGCCGAGTAATCACATAGTTTTCATAGTTAATATAAACATCGGAAAAATATAACCCAGAATTGGTCTCGATTTGAACTCCGGCACTACCCTGAAGGTTTGGAATATCAATCAATGCAGATTTGAGCAATCGATTGGGCAATTGCACCGCTTTGACCTGATAACCTTCAGATTTAAATACCTGAGTGACAATATCGATTTCAAGACCCTGTTCAGAGCCACTAGGAAACAAATAGGGCGCGCGATCCATACCAAATGACACGCTGATAGGTTTATCCAGTGCATTGGCTGAAAAACAGCTAAGCCCAACCATCATCAGCAAGCAAGCCTTTAGCAAAGAACCACGCTTAACCACAGGCAATATCCACAAAATCATTAATATGCGCTTTAAAAATATCCACCAGTTCTGGATCAAAATGGCTACCCTTATGCTGTAAAATATGGTCAACCGCCTGATCAACCGACCATTCTTTACGATAAGGTCGGTCATGGGTCAGGGCATCAAAAGTATCGGCCAGCGCAACAATACGACCAAAGATATGAATGTCTTCGCCTTTAAGCCCTTGAGGGTAACCACTGCCATCCCACCATTCATGGTGTTGATAAGCAATAATACCCGCCGCTTTTAATAACTTACGATGGGCCTGGTGTAAAAACTGATGAGCATTGCTGGTATGGGTCTTTATCACCGTCATTTCGTCATCCGTTAACGGCCCAGGTTTATTCAGTAAACTCAAACTAATACTGACCTTACCAATATCGTGCATCGGCGCTGCGTGGTAAATGGTTTCGGCATCTTCTTCGGTTAAACTGCGGTGATGATAGGCGAAAAGACGCGAATATTCAGCAACTCGGCGAATATGGTCATGGCTTTCATCGGAGGTTGAGGTCAATAATTCAGTGAGGATAAAGATCAATTCTTTTTGATTGGCTTCTAGTTCTGCCAGCAATCGCTCTTCGCGGAATTTAAGCTTATTTTCGAGCTTTTCATTGCGCACCAGCAGATCGTTTTTACTGCGATTAAGGGCAATATGATTGGCCACTCGAGCCAGCAATTCAGTGGAATGAAAAGGTTTTGAAACAAAGTCGACCGCACCGAGCTCAAATCCTCGAGAGATGGATTCGGTATCCACCTTGGCGGTCAAAAATATAATGGGAATATCGCGAGTTGTTTCGTCGGCTTTGAGTTTTGCGCAGA
Source organism: Phenylobacterium sp. (assembly GCA_047617105.1). GTDB lineage: Bacteria > Pseudomonadota > Gammaproteobacteria > Enterobacterales > Alteromonadaceae > JABSOG01. The sequence goes on from JBLGCB010000191.1 coordinate 10,318, forward strand.
CTTCAAACCCATCCATTTGGGGCATCATAATATCGAGTAAAATCAAGTCGAACTCGCTTTCTTCGACCAGTTCAAGTGCTTCCTCGCCACTGGTCGCAAAAGAAAATTCATAGGAGTCTTCTTGTAAAATACTCATCGCGACCTGAATATTTTCTGCGACATCATCGACAATCAGTACATGAAGTTCGTTCATTTTTATTGTTCCTGCACTTTGGCTGGGCTAAATTTGTTTTAGCGGTTACACGGATCAGAGATTAGCTTAATCATAAGCAAAAGGTGGGCTAAAAGCCAATATTGTGGCTGCCGCAGGTGTGGCTGATTCACACAAACGCAAAGTAAAAACGCATAAATACACAATTATTGTCAAAAAATCAGCATAGTCATTCATTTTTGCGATAAACGGCGTTAGCCGCATTTGGCTTGTTTCGCGGTCAGATTCTCTCTAAGGTGAACTCAGATGCGTTATCGAATATCGAAGGCCGAATATCGAAGGCCGAAGACTGATGGCGGCATCTCATTCAACCGGTATTTTTCAGAGTCAATTTTGAACAATGCTGTCTTAATCCTCAGAGGAGAAGAAATAAGGGCTCGAAGGTTGGGTAAAACTGAGTTTCAGCATCGACAAAACTGGCTCCGTCAGCCAAGTGCAAGTACTTGATTCATCACCCGCCAGAGTATTTGACAACGCCGCCCGACGCGCCCTAAAGCGCTGGCGCTATAAAGCCAAATTCGTCAACGGCGTACCAATGATACAGGACAACTTACAGGTTCAGTTAGATTTCACTCTAGATAACTAGAGGTAACCCAATCTACTAAAGCCTTGCGCAGCAAATCATTAAATCACGGCAACACCGCCAAAGCCCTGGACCGCCAACCCTCCACGCGCCGTGATTTATTCGAATTCAAAGTAAATTTTATAGCTAGCCGACCAAATCGGATAACGCACATCAATCATATAACAGACAAAGTCATCACGGCTTAACTCGCCATACTCAAACAAATATTGCACCATCGCATCAGCGTTATCAATACCAGTCAATTCGGTGATGGATGTCAGGCTATTGACAATTTTCAGCTCCGGAAATTCTGGAAAGCGATCATTCCATACCTCTCCCGAGGAGTGCTGAGTACGTTCAATTTGCATACTGTTAGGATAACAACCGACGCTCACGGTAGAACGACGGTCAAAGCGTTTATCAACAAACACCAAAAAGGCCAGCCGTTTGGTCGGCATCTTCATCGACATGCTGTGGTTACTGGTGGTCGCCTCGGTGCTCAGTGGATTGGCATCAGCATGTGAGTTATTAAACAAAAAAGTCGCATCGAAGGGGATTTGAATTTTATTGAGGTTATTAAAGACCAACGACGAACTGGCCCATGAATAACCGGTATAAGCATCTTTTAAGTCAGAGCTCGAAAAACGGTCAACAATGCCCAAGTCAAACTGATCGACCACCCTGGACTCATCGCCATAGGTTGAGGGGTCTTTAACAAAGGGTAAATCGTCTTTGGTGAAATACTGCATAAAC
>JBLGCB010000192.1:0-11841 GCA_047617105.1 Phenylobacterium sp.
TGGGGTTTTGCTTATTTCGTTTGAGATGAGGTTTAGCGTTCTTAATTTTGTCAGGTTTGCTAAAGGTTGAATGTTTGAGATTTGATTGTCAAAGAGCAATAGAGTGTGTAATGAAGCCAGATTTTCTAAAAATTGAATATCTGATATTTTATTTGCAATAAGAATTAAAGAATCTAACTTTGTTAGTTGTGCCAGTGGTTTGGTATGGAGCTTGGGGTTGAAACTGATATCCAAGTATTTCAAGTTTGTTAGTTTTACTAAAGCGCCAACATCAGAAATTAACCAATTGTCAGTAAAACCGGCAGTTAAATTGCCAGAAATAATCAGTGTGTGTAAATGATTCAGTTGGCTGATTTTTTTTGGAATGGAGGTTAATCGGTTATTCTTTCCTTCATTCTGGCTATTAGTCCAATTAAATTTTTCAATATGAATCCACCTATTACTTAAAATCAACGTTTCAAGATGCCTGCATTCAAACAATTCAGGCAGGTCGTGTAAATCGGTGATACCACAATTGCCCAAATCTAGATAGGGGTCTTGGTTTTTTTTACATGCTGCGATTAATGCTTTGGCTTGGACATTTTGTCCGGAGAAGGCCTTTTTGATGGTTTGTAAAATGTTATTTTTTGCCATGATTTCCCCTGAAAGTCGCTGTGGTTTTTATTTTGTGTTTTGCGCGGTTTTCGTTAAGGTGTTGGTAAAGCATAGCAGCGCGATAACATTGTGCGGTATACAGGCGCAGCTTGCAAAAGGTATTTGTTTGGGGTGGTGTGGATATTGGTGTGGGAATAAAAGAGGTTGTGGTAAATCCAGATTAATGGTGCGATAGCTGCCGTAGGATGGCGTAGAGCGCCAGCGAAACCCATCATTTGTTTGCGATAGAGGCAAAATATCACCGTTTATTGCCAAGTTCTGATGGGTTTCGCCTTTGGCTCTACGCCATCCTACGGCGGTTATTTGATTATCCTCCCCAAAAAAACCAAAAAAAATACCAGCCCCCAAAGAGGCTGGCATTTTACAAGTACAAGTATCCAAGTCGTACCTTCCTTTATAAAGCCTTCATTAAACCTTCGCAGAAGACCTTAATAAAGCGCACATGGGCGTCGCGAAGCAGCCCAGATGCGATTTATTTTTATTTACAATCCGCAGGAATCTGCCAAACATACCAGTCATTAGTCCCATTGGCCGGATCTTCCCCTTGAGTCCACCATTTAGCCTGATAAACCTGACCACCAACACTCACACGCGCGCCACCGTTATAAGCCGTCGAAGCAGACCATGCATCCGCAACACAACCCGGCGTCACAACAGACTTAACAGTGAAGCTTACAGATTGGCTGCCCTTGTTATTGTCGTTGTCAGTCGCTTCAACAACCAAAGTGTGGTTGCCCACAACTGCGGTATAGTCGTAGCTGCTGCTGGCTGAACCGTTATCAACAATGACAGTGCCATCTAAAGTGAAGGTCATGTTGGCAATCGAACCATCTTCATCGCTGGCTGATGCCATCAAGCTGACGATTGAACCTTCGTCATATTCCATGCCACTACCAGGATTCTCGATAGTGACCACCGGTGCTTTACCCGCTGCAACGTCAGTTACAGTGAAGGTAGTAGCAACTTCGGTCATCGCGCCGTCGTCATCAGTGGCAACAACGTTAAGGCTGTGAGTACCAGCAGTGCCTGCATCGTAATCTACAGTGTAAGGTGCAGATGTGTCAGCTGCGCCAACTGCTCTGCCGTTAACTGAGAACTGAACGCTTGTTACAGTACCGTCTGCATCAGAGGCATTCGTGCTTAGGGCAACAATTGAATTGATTTCAAAGCTGGTGCCAGAAGGTTGAACGTTGCTCACTGTAGGAGGTGTGTTACTCGGGTTAGTTGAACCGCCACAATCTTGAATGAAGGTCCATACGTCGTTAGCGCCAGGCGTTGCGTTTTGGTTCCACCATTTGGATGTATACTGTTTCTCTTGGTATATAACCGTTTCATTGGTGTAAACTTTAGTCGGATCCCACGCTTCGCCAGTACATAAGGTAATGTTGAAGCTACCCATGGCCGTTTGGCTCATGTTGACATTGTTGGTGGCTGTCACTACAACGTCTTGCTTACCATAGGCACTTGGCACATAGCTAGCAGTATACTGGTCTTTAGTTGTCATTGAACCGTTCAACGTTTGGCCATCAACTGCAAAGGTTACAGAGGTGATGCTACCAGCAGCGTACTGTGCTTTGGCTTCTAAAGTCACCGCTGACAATGAACTCATTGTGATATCACCAGTAGGACCTTGATACTCAACAATAGGGCTAATGTGATCATCGTTGACAGATACTGTCATTGCTGGCGTTTCTTTGATGTTGCCAGCATTGTCAGTCGCTACAGCAGTTACCTGATGGTTGCCCGCTGGTACATCTTCCCACATGAAGCTATAAGGTGCGCTAGAATCCACGCCTAACTGCTGACCATTAACAGAGAAAGCCACCTGAGTGATCGTACCATCAGCATCAGTAGCGTTAACCGCTAAGTTGATGTCGTCGCCTGGTGCATGAGAATCGCCTTGACCTGGTGAGGTGAAGAAGATAGTCGGGCAACCCTGACAACCGTTAGCAAATACGTCGTTGATTTTGTTAGCCAAAGGCTGGTTAACATTACCACAAGTCGCTAGTTTGCCACTGTGAACAGTAACACCGCCAGTACATTGCAAGTCACCAACAACAGTCCATACGATAGCACCACCTAAAGAGTAGTCGTTGACGTATTGGGCTTTGTTGCCAATTGACTTTTCGTTGTCATAAGACAAGAAGTAGCTTTTGCCATTGGCATTTTTGGTCAGGTAAGGGACGTCTGCATCTTCATCATAATGCTCGGTCCAACCTGCTTTGTTTTGCTCAATGTAGAAGTGGTTAGGCGTACCATCATAAACTTCGCTTTTCCAGTGATCGAAGTCAGCTGCTGTACTGATTGGTCCGTCAGGCTGGATAGTGATGTCACGTTTGATAGTCGGCGCGTTAACATCAGCAGGGTCTTCGACGATAACGCCACGACCGTAGAACGGCATACCCATGTTGATTTTTTGTCCGTCGATGCCTTTACCCAGCATCCACTGAGCCAGTGTATCCCAGTTGAAGAATGGTACTTCTGAATCTGGATAGTCATGTACTGGGGCGTTATGGCCGGCTTTATTTGCCCAGCCGCCGTTGAAGTCATAGGTCATCATGTTGAAGCTGTCCATTGTTCTGTCAAGCTCAACCCAATCAAATCCTTCAAGTTTACGTGTATCTGCCGAGAATGCGGCAGTGATTAATTTGTCTTCACCGATTTCTGCACGGATATCTCTCATCAACTGTTCAAAGTTACCGTAGTCAGCCTCGGTTCCTGTGAAGTTCATGCCTGAGAATGGACCAGGGTATTCCCAGTCAATATCGATACCGTCAAAACCCATGGCGATTAAACGACGAACGTCTTTGATGAAGTTGGCGCGTTTGGCCGGATCAGCTGCCATTTCAGAGAAATGCTTACACATACTCCAGCCACCAATAGAAGCCATGACTTTTACGCCATTAGCATGGGCATGGTCAAGAATACCAGGCTTGCCGCCAACTTTTTTAACCGGAATAGGGAACTTGCCGGTTAAACCATAAGCTTCGTGGGTCCAAGTAGTACCTGAGACGGTAAAGCCCTGTTCTGTGGCTTCGTCAGTGAGTTGGTGGGCCGGGGCCAATTCACCAAACATCAGGTGATAATCCCAACTTGAATAGATATCGCTCATCAACAATTCATTCGGTTCCTGCACAGAACCGGCTTGGTGGATGTTTTTGTTGCGATGGTCGCCTGAATGCAAAGAACCGTCTTTCGCCACACCAAAGAAGGAGTAGTTTAAAACGGTGAATTTGCTCATGTCGACGTTAAGGTGGTTAGCCACACCTTTGGCTGGGAAACCAGCGTTGGTGTCTTTCCACGGATCCCAATTGGTGATGTAACCAATGATTTCTTTGTTGTGGTCGGCTGTGGTGCTTGCGAATGCATTAGCGCCCAAAGTACAGCTGACTGCGGCTGCCAATAGGGCTTTTTTAAATATGGGGTTCATTATTATTATGCTCTTTTTTTATTAATGTTGGTTAGATTGGTTGGAGTAAAAATAAACCCGGTGATTAGGTAAAGCTCAATCCTAATCGCCGGGTTTGGTTTGAATTAATAACGGTTTGTTATTAATTATTTATTGCAGGTTATCCGTTACAGACGAAGGTCCATTCAGTACCACCTGGCTGCTGTTGTGTCCACCATTTGGCAGTGTATACAACATTTGATGCATTCTTCATCATCTGACCGCCAGTAGCGTTGCCGCCTGCTGGAAGGGTTGGAATTGTGCTGACATCAATGCCTTTGGCTGCACAATCATCACCCGGTGGTGGTGGTGGAGTGGTACATGTTGGGTCAGTAGGGTTCTTGTCACAGAAGCCCGCTTTACCAGGATGCTCTTCTAAGAAACCGTACGTAGTCGAACCCACTTGGATAGTGAAGTTAGACGGTGTACTGACTGGCAATTGAATCTTAATATCGCCTTCTAGTGTGCCGCCGACAGGAATTGTCTTCCATCCAGGGATAGTGAACTGAACGCGATGGTAAATATTCTGAAGACCACCGATGTTGTTACCCGCTGGGTTTTCACCGTTAGTGATAACTTTCATGCCCAAACCAGACTGGTCAGTAATAGTACCTGGCGTGGTAGTACCCACATCAAATTCAATCACAGAGCCACCCGGGATTTCTGCGCCAGAGTTATTGGTTAAGGTCATTTTAGGATTGATTGGGTAGTTTTCGTCACCCAGTTTAAAGCCGTCAAATACCACGCTAATGTCAAGCACTTGTGCAGGCATGTCGATTACAGCTTTCTTGTTGCCATAAGGCGTAGAATTTTTGAAACCGTCATAAGCGATAGTGGTCAAAGTATCACCGAAGAAATACTCGCCTTTATCAGCGTGCCATGCATAGTCACCAGCAAGTTCCCAGAACATTACACCACCGATGCCTTGGTCAACAACATAGTCAACTTTAGCTTTCATGACTGTCTCATCTTCGATTGACAGGTATGATTTACGTTGCTCATTCCACAATGAAGCGGTTTGAGTCTCGGCGTCAAAGCTATAAACATAAGGACCCTGCAAAGTATCATCCGGGTCAGTGGCTGGTGTTAAACCGTAAGCTTCAAGATAGCTACCGGCGATGCCCTGTTTCATGTTCATGATGTGCCACATTGGGTTGAAGCCCGCTGGCTCTTCTTCACCATTGGCTTTTGAATCATGCCAAATGTTGTCGATACCCGTTGCGCCTGAACCACAAGGTGCTGAGTTTTCAGTTGCATGAGGGTTAACGTTTTTATCAGTACCAGTGCCCGGAGCACATAAGCTCTGGTCAGCAAGTTGTGAAAGACCCCAATGACCATTGTCGCCGCCAACTACGTCTTTCCAACCACGAGTGTAGTAAGGTAGACCGATGTTGATACGACCAGCAGGCATTGCACCACGGAAGTAATGGTAAGCCCAGTCAGTGTTCAAGTAACCGATGCCGCCGTATTGTGCTGCGCCATATATTTCGGCCAATTCTGGATCTTTACCACTGTCATACAATGCTGAGTTAGGACCAACGAAGTTGTTCCAAGCACCGTGTAAGTCATAAGACATGATGTTTACATAATCAAGATATTTAAGGACTGAATGGAACTCTTGACCACGCAATAACCAACCAGAAGCCGGAGAAGCGGTGGTTAACATATAGTGAGTACCGTCAGCTTTTGAAGCTTCATCCAGTTTTGCACGTAATGTTTTCATCAGTTTTTCGTAACGTGCCCACAAGTTGCCACGGTTAGGACCAGAAATCCACTCATCTTGAGGGTTACCAGCACCGTTGTTTGACGTAGCATATTCATAATCGATGTCTAAACCGTCAAATTTGTAAGTACGCAAGAACTCAACCGCAGAATCAGCGAATGCGTTGATGCCTGCATCGGTTTTGGCCATTTCATAGAAACCACCACTGGCAATACGCTCACCAGCATCGTTGAAGTAACCACCGGTTTCAGCCCAACCACCAACAGAAATCAGGGTTTTAACATCTGGGTAGTCTTTCTTGTATTTGGCTAACTGGTTGAAGTGACCTTTAAAGCTGAACTCTGGGTCCATCTCGGCACCTGCAACACCTGGCCATTCGATACCAGTAGCAGCATTGCCCGGATCGGCAGGGTTACCAATGGATACTTTGTTTTGACCATCAATATGGGCGAAAGCATAGTTGATGTGAGTAATTTTATCCCAAGGAATATCTTTGGCGATATAACCAGGTTGGCCATTTAGGCCAGTACGCCATGAAGTGAAGTAACCGATAACACGACGTTGATGGTCGTTGTCGATGATTTCACGACCGTCTGTGTCATAAATATCACAATATACCGAGTCACCGACTAAACCGTCTGGACGACAAGCTTCATGGTCAATGACGGCATTGCCAACAACAACAGAGATTGAGCTTGAAGTTGAGCTTAGACCTAAGTTATCAGTAACAACCGATTTCAGTTGAACAGTGCCTTCAGTTGAGGCAGTCCAGTTAACTGAGTAAGGGGCAGCAGTAACAACACCCAATGAAGTAGAACCTGCGAAGAATTCTACTGAGCTAACAGAACCGTCAGCATCGCTAGCATCAGCGGTGATGGTCACAGCTGCGCCAACGGCAAACTGGCTTTGCGCAGCAGGTGATGTGATGGTTGTTGCTGGTGTAAGATTGCTAGGGGCTGTAACACTCACTTGTACTGATTCGCTGACAGCGTTGTCATTAGCGCCGTCAAAAGCTTTAGCGGTTAAAGTATGTGTACCAACGGCATCGGCTGTATACGTAAATGAGTACGGGTGTGAAGTATCAGTTGCAATGACAGCGTTGTCAACTAAAAGGTCAACTCGGCTTACTGCGTCGCCAGCATCTGGGTCAGAAGCTGAAACCAGCACTTCAAGGGTTAGACCTTGTTGCAATGAAACGTCAGCAGCAGGAGTATCGATTGATACGACAGGTGGTTGGTTACCAGCGGTGGTCACGGTAAGGTTTAATGTCGCTTCAGCGCTTGCGCCGTCGTTATCGGTGACGACAACTTTAACGGTTTTGCTACCAGCGGTATCGGCAGTCCATGGAGAGGTAACTGTTTGGTTATTAACAGAAAGTACCACTGAAGCAACGGTGCCATCAGGGTCGTTAGCGTTAACTGAAATCGCAACTGAATCACCAACCATCACTGATGTGCCATCAGATGGAGCAACAAATTCTACTGTTGGTGGTAAGTTCACTGGAGGCTCTACAACACCACAGTCGTCTTGAAAAGCCCATACACCCCATTCGCCTGTGGTGGTTGGATTTTCGTTAGTGGTCCACCATTTGGCTTGATACAATTTATCAAGATGAACGGCTTGATCGGAACCGTTATAAACGGCTGATGAGTCCCACTGGGCAATGCTGTCACAGTTGGCTGCGGCCATTGCGACGCCAGGCAGAGCCATGGCGAGCACTAGCGGTCTGAGTACCCATGATTTTATCATGGCTGTTCGTTTATCGTTATGTTTCATTGGTTTTTCTAATTCCTGTGTTAGATAATTTGTTATTTGAATTTTTACTTGGTAGTCACTTTTGGTTCACTTTTATTGGTTTGCTCAGGGTGTCTCATCCCCGGGGCCTTTTAAAAACTAATTAAATTTGTAACATTAATCAACTGTTTTTTTTGCTTTTTTTTTACTTTCGTTAAATTTGTTATTTTCACTTTTTTTTAGTAAATAGCTTGCAATTTGAGTCATTTTTGTAAATTATATAGCCTCGTTAGATGGATGTGTTAAATATTTGTTTGTCTTTAGCGAACTGGATGTGAAATGTTTAACACACTTCACTGGCATCAGCATCAAAATTTACGGAGTCAGAAATTGAGAAGTTTTGTTTTTTTTAGCTTATTTATGACAACGCTGTCATCGGTAGTGTTAATAGTAACATCAGTGAGATTGATGATACATCATGGCGCGTCTTGGTATGCTGATATTCGACAACAAATGCCTCAACTGATCGGTATTTCTCATCTGTCCTCTTTTTCCCCTTCCGTGCTTTCCCAGCATTTCCCCGATTGTACTTCCCTAAATGTATTCAGCTTAAATACATGTATTCAACAGCCTACTCGTAGGGTGGGATTGTGTGGGGCGACCGGGCTGTCGTTACAGCCAACGTAACCCACCATGGAGGTTGGGCGTGCCTGTCCCCACTATTCTATGGAGGTGCCATTAAAGCCAAACCTGTCGAAAATATTAAAGACCGCCGCGCTGTGCAGTATTTGCACAGCGTGGTTTTTTTATTTTAGGGTCTTCCTTTACTTCACTGTTGCTTCTGTGTAAGTTGTTGCAAATTATTTCGGTTGGCAGTGAATGGTCGCTGACAACCTGCTTCCTACATAAGAGTAGAGAGCTAGAGTAGAGTGTTGAGGAGAAAAGGATGAACAAATCGAAGTCTCGCCTGTTAGGTGGGTTATTTATGGTATTAGGTGCGCTGACATTTAATGTACAGGCCGCTGATACCACCCAAGCCGTCAAAGCCACTAAACTGATTAGCGTTGAGGATTTTGTCAGATTACCTGGGGCCAGAAATGTACAAATTTCTCCTGATGGTAAACACCTATCGGTGATTTTAAAGAAATCAGGGCAGGCGGGTAACTTAGCGATTCTTGATAGCACCACTTTGAAAGCTAAGGCGGCATTTGGGGTAGGTTCCAAAGAGAAAGGCAAAGCCATCGGGTCGGTGTATTGGGTCAATGATGAACGAGTGATCTACACCACTACTAATAGTTATGTCTGGGATAGAACACTATATAGAGGCAATAATATTTATGCGGCCAATGCTGATGGTAGAAAGCGTAAGATTATATTTGGCCCCAAAGCAGGTGAACAATCCACAGGATCAAACAAAAAAGCCAGAAAAGCAGACTTGGGCAATAATCGTATTATCAACCTGTTACCCAAACAAGATAAGTATATTATGGTGGCCTTTTATCCTTGGAGTGAGACTAAAAAAAGGTATTTTTTGAATCAAACGGCCAAACCCATTGTATACCGTGTGAATGTATATACGGGTAAAAAGAAGAAACTTGGCAACTTGCATATGGCACAGGCGCGTGGCTTTAGTGATAATGATGGCATTGTCCGATTCTCTATTGCTGTTGATGATGACAGCAATATGCAAGTGGCTTATAAAGAGAAGCGAGGTGATGATTGGGCACCATTTGTGATGAAAGGTTTTGAAGGCAAAGAAATTTTGCCTCAAGGATTTAGCGCAGATAACCAGAGTGTTTTTCTGACGGCCAATGTCGGTGGCGGCTCGCGGGCACTGTATCTGCATAATTTCAAGACCAACAAAACCGAAAAGATACTTCATGATGAACTGGTGGATGTTTCAGAATTTGTTTATGGCTTTGGTGTTGAGCGAAGGGTGGTTGTGGCTGCTGGCATTGATAAAGGTTTGCCAGTATATGAATATTTTGACAAAAAAAATTCGGCGGTGCAGGTACATCGTTCAATGAGAGCGACCTTTGAAGGTAGTGATATTTACCTCACCAGCGCAACAAAAGATAGTAATAAGTTTATTGTTGAGGTGCATTCAGAGACCAATTCCGGTGATTATTATCTATATGATCGAGTGAAAAAAGGCGTCAACTATCTGATCAGCGATTATGAATGGTTAGACCCGGCAGATATGGCCACTACTAGTAGCATAACCTTTAAAACCCGTGATGACGCGATCATTCATGGTTATCTGACGAAACCTAAAGGGACTGATAAAAACTTACCTATGGTGGTCTTGCCCCATGGTGGACCTCATGGCGTAAGAGATTCTTGGGGTTATGACTGGGAAGTTCAGTTACTGGCGAACCGGGGATATGCTGTGTTACAGGTCAATTATCGTGGTAGTAATGGTTATGGTCTAGATTTCGAAGAAATCGGTCATGGCAAGTGGGGAACCTTAATGCAAGATGACTTGACTGACGCCACCAAAGCGATGATAAGCCAAGGCGTTGCCGATGGTGAACGAATTTGTATGTATGGTGCCAGTTACGGCGCTTATGCAGCCTTGATGGGCGCTGTTAGAGAGCCTGAATTATATCGCTGTGTTATCGGCTCTGCCGGGGTGTATGATTTGCCGTTGATGTTTAAGGAAGGCGATATTTTAGAGTGGGACGCAGGTTTGGCTTATTTGAAAAAAGTGCTCGGTGAAGACTTAGCCGATCAGCAAAGTCGTTCACCGACTTTTAATGTCGATAAAATCAAAGCCCAGGTATTGCTGATTCATGGTTCTAAAGACGAACGTGCGCCAATGGCGCAGGCAGAGGCGTTAAAAGCGGCTTTTGACAAAATCGACAAGCCATACCAATGGCTTGAGATTGGCAATGAAGCCCATGGTTATTACGATGAAACCAATCGTGTGACTGTCTATAACAAGATATTGTCATTTCTAGACCAGCATATTGGTGCTGGCTCGTTGTAGGCGGAGGATTTATCCCCGCTTGTTTGCTTACTTCTTATAACTTACCCGATAAATCCGGTGAGCATAATCATCAGAAATCAATAAACTGCCATCGGCCAGCTCGCTGATGGCAGCAGGACGTCCCAGCGTCTTTTCATCTTTCATAAAACCAGTGACAAATGGCTGGTAACTCACCACTTTTGATTTGTCTAGCGTGATCATCCCAACCTGATAGCCTGATTTCTTACTGCGGTTCCACGAGCCATGTTCGGCGACAAACAGTTGCTTACGGTATGCCTGAGGAAACTGCTTGCCAAGATAGAAGTGGATCCCCAGTGGCGCAACATGCGCGCCCAATTTGAGCATTGGCGGTTCATAATCCTCAAGCTTTTTATTTTTAGCACCTTTAGCCGCTTTGGTAAACTGTGGATCAGCAATATCGCCAGCATGATAATAAGGGTAACCAAAGTGTAAACCCGGTTTGCTGATGCGATTGATTTCGTCCGGCGGAATATCATCGCCCATCATATCGCCACCGTTATCACTGAACCAAAGCTCACCGCTGTCGGGATGAAAATCAAAACCGACAGAATTACGAACGCCTTTGGCCAATTCGGTTAATTGTTTGGTTTTCATATTGAGCGAAAAAATTCGTGCATGTTTATCGGTGGGTGGTTCGCAGATGTTGCAAGGCGCACCCACCGGAATAATCAAATCGCCATTCGGGGCAAAGCGTAAAAACTTCCAGCCGTGATGGGTTTCTTTGGGTAAATCATCAAAGAATACTTCATATTTGGGGTTTTCGAGGTTGGCTTCGATATTTTTAAACTTTAAAATTCGATTCACTGCCGCGACATACAAATCACCATCTTTATAAGCCAGACCTGTCGGCATTTTCAAATCACTGGCCAGATGCCATTTTTGATCGGCAACCCCATTATTGTCATTATCCTTTAGCGCATAAACCTTACCTGCTCTAAACGAGCCAACGTAGACAATGCCTGATTCAGATATCGCCATTTCTCTGGCATTGGTGATGTCCTCAGCAAATAAACTGATGCTAAATCCGCTGGGTACTTTGAGATGGGCGAGGGAAGTCGCCGCTTGTGCAGTGATACAAGACAGTAGTAACAGTGACGCTAAAAAAGGCATTTTCATAATGAATGTTCGATGATGGTTATGAGTGATTGAATCCTATCATGTTGGTGGAGCAATGACACTCCGACAGCCTAACCACCTTTGAGTTTTTCTTTGTCCTGCTCTTCTTCTCTGGCTTTGGTTAATGAAGAGGCGATTAAAGCTGTCGGTATCGAC
>JBLGCB010000193.1:0-11794 GCA_047617105.1 Phenylobacterium sp.
GTCCGTTGTGTTGTCTGTTGCTTAACCTGACCCAAAATAAAAGCAACACAAGAAAGCCAGTGCATTACCTCTATTCAACGGCCATATTTGCAACAGCCATTCCGGGATTATTTGCCTCGATTATCGTCTTTTATTCGTTATTTTTTATCAAAACCAATCTTCTCAACAGTAACGTTGTGCTTTATTTCTTGCCTATTATCAGCATGGCTGCAACTTTTTTTATTGTCGGTCGCAGAGTAGGATTTGATATATTGCCCGGCTTTGTGCGTCTGTCCGGACTAATGATATTACTTGGCGTCATCTGTCTGGTGGTCTTTTTCCTTTACCGACTGCGCTTTGTGATTGGTTTCTTCGCTTCTATCGAGCAACTGGTGATGATAGGCGTGTTCCTCTATATCATTACCAAAGTAGGATTTGCCAAGTTAAAAGGTAAAGATTAACACCCTATTGCCCTCGCCTCATCCGATACACCACTCGGCAAATTCGCCGAAATGAATGTTCATCGACACCATCACGAAACACCCAAAAACGTTGCTTGTCTTTGGTCGCCATCACACCTCGGGGGATTAACACCAAATAACAAAACCAGTCGCTGGTGACTGAGGTTGGCGATACGCTAAATTGTGCCATCGACTGCGAGTCTGCGCCAAGCAACAAGTCAACTTCACCACAGTCGGTGAGCACAAACTGTTGTTGTGTTAGTGCTTGATAAGGTTTTAACAGCGCAAAATAAGTCAACAACAGCGACAACAGTAATTGCACAATCCATTGCCATGGCATCAGCTGCGGCCATAACCACACCGATAACAGGCATACCAACATAAAGGTTTTAATAAACCAGTATTGAGTTTTTGAACTGGATACCGTTATTTTGTATTTAGCCTGGAGTTTAGACTTTGACACGGTTTAAGATGATCTTGACCATATCTTTCAATTCTGGGTCTTCACATGCCTGGTGGCCCATAAACCAAGCAAATAAATCTGGGTCATCTGAGGTCAATAAACGCTGAAACACCGCTTTTTTATCTTCAGGCAAGGCATCGTAGGCGTCATCGTCGATAAATGGCATTAACAATACATCCAATTCGAGCATACCGCGTCGGCAGGCCCAGCGTAATTTAGCTTTGGAATCTAATTTAGTCATGTCTGTCCTTCAATTTCTGGCGCTTTTGCCACTTTCTTACGTTTTATATGGTTGCCCTTTGCATTTTAGCCCCCACATTAAGGGTGTGAAAATAACACGAAGCGAAATGTTTTCAACTTATTTTATTTATTAATATTTAAGCGTAACTGCTTTTTCTAAGGTCGATGATCCCATGAACCAATGCTGGACCCCACTATTATCTGCATTTAGCGTGAACTCAAATCACCAAAGCGGCAGCGACCTTTTCTTATGTCCGCTCACCAGTCATGCCCTGCTCAGCCTCGAAGGCGAGCAAAGCATGAGTTACCTCCAGGGGCAACTAAGCTGTGATATGGCCGAGCTAAACAATAACAACCACTTAAAAGCCGCTCATTGTGATGCCAAAGGTAAAATGTGGGCGATTTTAAAAACCTTCACTTTAACCAATGAACAATTTTTTCTCAGCGGTCACAGCGCTGAAATCGCAGCCAGCCTCGAACAGCTGAATAAATACGGTGTCTTCGCCAAAACCACCATCACTGATGTCAGCGAACAGTGGTTAACCCTAGGTTTGGGCGGCCCAGCAGCTACCAGTTGGTTGCAACAGCGACAAGTGACGTTTGATGAAAGTAGTTCTGAAGGTAGCTCTGAAGGTAGCTCTGAAGGTATTAGCAACGCCGCAGATTTACTCAACGGTGATGTGTTGGAAGGAAAAGTGCTAAAAGTCGCGCCAGAACGTTATTTGCTCATCGTTAAACAGCCATACGTTGAAGCCTTATTAGCTGAACATAAAGATCATATATACAGCGAAAATAGCTGGCATATCGCCGATATTTGCGCGGGTATTGCCCATCTTGAACAGCACAGCATCAGCCAATACGTGCCACAAATGCTCAATCTTCATGCGCTGCAAGCCATCAGTTTTAGCAAAGGCTGTTATACCGGCCAAGAGATGGTCGCGCGGATGAAATATCTGGGCAAAAACAAACGTGCTGCTTATATACTGCACGGCCATACCAATACTATGCCGGAGTCTGGCACCGATTTACAACTGGCCATTGGCGACAACTGGCGCCGTAGTGGCACCATCGTCAATGTCGCAGGATCTGCCGATGATTTACATATTCTGGCAGTACTACCCCATGATTTGGCCATTGATGCCAAACTCAGAATTAAAGATGACCAGGATTGTGTGTTGAACATTACACCATTACCCTACTCTCTTGAATCTGACGATTAATTAGCAGCACCTAACTATTCTTTTTTAACCATTAATGGAAAATAGCGGAAACTACCACATGCAAATACAAACAGACAAAGTTGTCAAAATCGATTTCACCGTGAAGGACAGTGAAGACAGCATTATTGACACCACCGAAGGTCATGAGCCATTAGAGTTTATTCACGGCAGAGGTTTAATGATCGAAGCCTTAGAAACCCAAATGCTTGGCCGTGGTGCCGACGATACATTCAGCTTAAGCGTCGTCGCCGCTGATGCTTATGGCGAACGTCATAAGGAATTATGCCAGAATGTGCCAATCTCGATGTTCGAAGGGATGGAAATTGAAGCGGGAATGCAATTAAGAGCCACCTCTGATGAAGGTGATCATTCAGTGATTGTCATTGAAGTGGGCGAGGAGATAGTTGTCGTTGATGGCAATCACCCTTTGGCTGGGATTGATTTGACCTTTGATGTCACTATTCTTGCAGTACGTGATGCCACCGAAGAAGAACTCGACCACGGCCATATTCATGCCCATGGCGAGTCTTGTGGTCACGAGCATTAATATAGATTGATCGCATAATAATGGTGCGCATTGCGCACCCTACGCCCGAGCCATACTCTGATAAGCCTTATTCCATAACATCGCATTATTACAACTGGTGATCAGGTATTGTGGTGGCACTTCATATTTACTGGTAAAGGCAAACACTGTCTCCCATTCCCCAGCCATAAAGGCAACAGTCACATCCAGGCATTCTGCCAAAGAACCATCACGGTCAACCAACGCTTCTTTAATTTCTTTAGACAACGGCAATGATTCCATAATCGCCGCCATGGGTCGATCAAGAATGGCATCAATGGTCGAGAATAACCCGGTCAGAAACGCCGCGTCAGAGACTTTGGTCAAACCCATTACCCTAGACACCAATTCACACATTCGCGCTCTGATAATGGTGGTATGCATTAATGCCAGCGGTTTATCCGGGTTCAGTTGAGCCGTCACAATCAAACAAACAAACTTTCTCACTTGTATCTCGCCTAAAAACACAATGGCTTGTTTAATTGAGGTGATTTCTTGACGGCGTTCAAACAAACTGGAGTTAACAAAACGCAATAACTTATAGGTCAGGCCAACATCCTGTTCAAAATACATTTCGACTTTTTGATAGCTGAAACCCTCTTTCATCACCTCGGCATAAATCGACACCAAAAAGTGATGTGAACTTTCAATGTCTTTGCCCACCAACATATCGGGTTTACAAAAGAAGTATCCCTGAAAATAATCAAAGCCCATCTCTTAGGCCTGATGAAACTCTTGATAAGTTTCTACTTTCTCGGCCAACAACTTAATTTTGGTTTCTTTAAATCTCTTGACCAAATCCCCGAGCGTATCCAGCGGAGTGGCAATGATGTCAAACTTAATCAGTTTAATAAAAGGCAGGAAGCGATCCCATTCAGGCGTATAGATAAAATCATCTAGTGCCAGTATAAACCCGCGATGAAACAAGGCTCTTAACACCTCGTAATTTTCATCGTTGGGTTCAACGGTTTCGAGTACTTCAACAATAATATTTTTGTAGGGCACCATTTCCAGCAGATGATCTTTAAGCATGGAGGCGGGAAAATTCACCAGCGCAGGTTTGCCTTCGGTGATCGAATCAAGCTCAACACTTAAATAACTGTTGATCAATAACTTTGCCGTCGCGATTTCTGGAGGCACATGGGCAGGGAATTTATTTTCTTCGCTATCACGAAAAAATAACTCATAAGCAATAATTTTTCGCTTATGATTAAAAACGGCTTGTCTGGCTGTATATACCCGCATTAATATCCGAAAGATGATTCACAAAACTTAAGCCAGATCATAGACGAAAATAGCCCATTAGTCTTCGTTTAAGTGAGATTAATACAATAATTTAAGCTGTTTGAGGGAATATTATACAAAGGGAATTTAAAAGGTTGAAAAGAAAGAAAGTGGCGTCCCCTAGGGGGTTCGAACCCCTGTTACCGCCGTGAAAGGGCGGTGTCCTAGGCCTCTAGACGAAGGGGACACAGGTTGTGATGCTAAACAAGTTTAGCCACAATCTTTTTTCTTGTTGTTATGTGGTTGTGTTAGTGGCGTCCCCTAGGGGGTTCGAACCCCTGTTACCGCCGTGAAAGGGCGGTGTCCTAGGCCTCTAGACGAAGGGGACACAGATTGTCTTTGCAGACGACTAACACATTTAACAACAGTTGTTTGCTCTTTTCCTTATAACTCTATTGATAACCAGCAATCGTTGTTATCAGTAAAGTGGCGTCCCCTAGGGGGTTCGAACCCCTGTTACCGCCGTGAAAGGGCGGTGTCCTAGGCCTCTAGACGAAGGGGACGCAATTGGTGGAGCTATGCGGGATCGAACCGCAGACCTCTTCGCTGCCAGCGAAGCGCTCTCCCAGCTGAGCTATAGCCCCGTATCCTTACGTGCATCTTTAATTTGCTTTAAACTCGTTCTAGCACTTCGCTAAAGTTTCGTTCGCTGCTCGTTGAAGACGGGGCGTATAATATGCATCTCACTGATTGATGTCAACAAGGAATTTTAAATTAATTTACTGTTTGTCAGTTTTTTAATCAGGTGGTCATTATTTGCTTTTTTTATTGCCGATAGTCGACTTTTTGTTGTGCAATCTCAGCAACATAGCCCGACAGGGCCTCCACTATCAATAAATCAATGTGTTTCGAACGCGCTTGCTTTTCAATCTCAGTGGCCAGTCGGCTGGCTTCATCCAAGCCGAAGCTGCCAGCTGTGCCTTTAATCATATGGCTAATTCGGGCAATTTGTTGATAATTTTCGCCATTGGCATAATTCGCCAGCTCCTCCACTTCAAAACGCAGGGTTTCAATGTAGTTATTTTTCATCTGACCAAACGCTTGCTTATCAAAAGTATCTTCAACATTGCCAAGCTTAGCGTCATCGACCCCATCATTTTGGCCAAGATAGCTGGCAATGGTTTGAATAAAATGACCGCGTTTAATCGGTTTGGCGAGGTAATCATCAAAACCGACCTCAAGGTAAAGTTCGACTTCGTGTTTCATGGCGTTGGCCGTTAAGGCAATAATAGGCGCATCAACCCCCACTTGTGACATCATTGCCCGAGCCTGCAAACCGTCCATCACTGGCATCTGAATATCCAGCAAGATTAAATCAAAATCATGAGTCATGGCCTTTTCAACCGCTTGCTCACCGTTACACGCCTCAACCACCGTTAGGCCCATTTTTTTCAGCATCATCACAATCAGTTTGCGGTTATCATCGTGATCTTCTGCCAACAATACCAAACCGCTGAGCAACGGCGTGTCAACCACCTTCACTTCACCGGCCAGATTTTCGACTGGCACGTCGTAAACAAACTTACAACTCTTCGACAGATTCATTTCAATCTCGAGGGTAAAACAGCTGCCCAGATGTTCTTCACTGGTAAACGTGATGTCTCCGCCCATCAGATGCGCCAAAGAACGAGATATGTTCAACCCCAGCCCGGTGCCGCCATATAATCTTGAAGTAGAACTGTCGGCCTGAGAAAACGGCTCAAACAAGCTCTGCTGCTGTTGCTCGCTCATGCCAATGCCCGTATCGACCACCGAAAAGAACAAACGTTCATGGATTCTGTCATTGCTGACCCAAATC
The DNA here is from genome assembly GCA_047617105.1 of Phenylobacterium sp. Lineage (GTDB taxonomy): Bacteria > Pseudomonadota > Gammaproteobacteria > Enterobacterales > Alteromonadaceae > JABSOG01. The sequence goes on from JBLGCB010000193.1 coordinate 6,011, forward strand.
TGAATATAACCTTTCTCAGTGAATTTAATCGCGTTATTACACAAGTTGATCAAAATCTGACGTAATCGGGTGGCATCACATAAAATGCGGTCGGGCAGCGGGATTTGATACTCAAAGAAAAATTCCAAGCCCTTATCAGTGGCCGTTTTTGATACCACCGATTCGACATCTTTAAGCAGCCGGAAAAAGTCAATTTCAATGATTTCGACGTCCAGTTTTTGCGCTTCAATTTTTGACAAATCAAGAATATCATTAATCACACTGAGCAAATGTTTACCGTTACGAATAATGGTCTCGATACTGCTGGCATCAACATCACCCTCTTCAATCGCCTCGGCATAACCGATAATAGACGTGATTGGGGTTCTTATTTCATGGCTCATATTGGCCAGAAAACGCGATTTGGCTTCGTTTTCGCCGAGTAACGATTTGGCCAGTGCTTCGAGTTGTGCTTCGACTTTTTGCCGCTTACCCACTTCATCTTCGAGTTCGTTGTATTTTTGCTGCAATGAGCTGAGCAGTTTTTGCTGCTCAGTTCGCAGCGCTCCCAGTGCCCGCTCTTTTTCTTTTTGAATGGCGATATTGGTGCCGACCACAGCCACCGCATAGATCTCGCCACGACCGTTCTGTAGCGGGATTTTATTGGTCAGATAAGGTTGTAAACTGCCATCAATATAGGGGTAGTGACCTTCATAGATACGTGCTTCTCCGGTGGCAAAAATTTGTTCGTCGATTTCATTTAAATGATTGGCCAAGTCTTCATCGAACAAATCGTAATCACTGTGGCCCAAAATGTCTTTTTGTGGACGGCCAAGCACTTTGGCGAAATACTCGTTACTGAGGATATAACGACCTTTTGCGTCTTTGATGCAAATTACCGAGTCAATGCCGTTAAACAGCGCTTGTAGGGTTTCTCTGGTAGAGGGAAAGTAATTGAGCACCTCATCATCTGGCACAGCTGCAACATCAACAATGGATTGCATCACATCGCAACCCATATTTTCAATGTGGATCGTGATGTTGCCCTGCTCATCAGTATTCAATTCAATGGCTTGATCGTCATCAATAAGCCCCGCGAGTTGTTTGAAATGCAACCGTTTATGTACCATTTTTGTTTTTATCTGCACCGTAAGCCAAAAATACCTGTGCTAATCATGGCAGATTATCAGCGAAACACCACTAAAACGGGTTGAAATCCAGTGAAAATAGCGCATTCATTTGTAACTGTTCAGCGTGCTAAAAAGGGTTTTAAATGCTCTGTGAGAATAAAGCACCATTCATCGCGCTGCACTGGCCCCTGACAAATAAATGGCCTATTGTTAAGTAAAATCGTTCACTATGAAGCAATATCAACATGAAACAATCAGTGTTATTACCCGGCTGTTTACTTGCCTGTTCATTCGTTCTTATTGGCTGCGGTGGTTCCGGCGGCTCCACGACTACGCCCACTCCGACGCCACCCGTGGTCGTTGTACCGCCAGTGGTTGAGATACCGACGCTTGACGATGTCATCGATTATGCTCTCACCGATACCAGCGCATTACTGGCGACCATTGGTGCCGGACTTGATGGAATATCTGCGAGTGACTTTTATGACCAAGCCTATGCCATTTTGGCCAAACGAGATCCCCAGCGAATCATCACCTCCGGCCAGCTCGACACCTTGCCATTAGATACCATTGAACTGACCAATATCTCTGATGATTATGAGATTCAAACCAGCGCCATCCGCTCGCTTATCCTCAGTAAACTGCAATTATTAGACAGGAGCAGCTTATCGGTTGCCGACCAGCTCACCTGGGACGTGGTACAAGCCGACTTGCTTTATAAAATAGAAGCCAGCCAATACCTAAACTTTAATTATGTCGCCACCTATGGCATGTTTGGCTGGCAGGGCAGTACCGAGCAACTGTTTACCAGCTTATTGCCGCTCACCGATAAAAACGATGCCGAACAATACCTTAACTTGCTTAATCAAGTGGGTCGGCGTTTCACTCAACTCATGCAACTGATTGATACCAGAACAGCCGCCGGTATTATAGAACCCGCAGTGACCATGGGATTCGCCCAAGGACAAGTGGCCAATATGGCAGCCACTGCCGTCACCGCCACCTCGTATTACACCACGTTTAATGACCGAATCAGCGCCTTAACCAACATCACCGCCGACGAAAAGCAAAGCTTAGACGACCAACTTAAACAAACCATTGAACAGCGAGTATTGCCTGCTTATCAACAATTGTCAGACCATTTAGCGGCATTACTGCCTCAGGCCCCCGCAAACATCGGTGTTGGCCAATTCCCGGGCGGCCAAGCCTATTATGATTATACCTTGCGTAAATTCACCACAGGCACCGACAGCGCCAGTCAGATACATCAACAAGGCATCGACGAACTTGCCCGTATCCACCAGCAAATGCGAACCCTGTTTGGTCAACGAGGTTATCCGCAAGGTGAAAGCATCAGCGAGTCGTATCAACGGGCAATCAATGAGCGCACTATTTTAGGTCCTGATGCGGTGTCTTTTTACGAGGATTTAATCAGTGAAACTTACGCCAAATTGCCTGAGATCTTTTCGACCCTGCCACAACAACAAGTAGTGGTTATTGGCGGCACCAGCGGTGGCTTTTACATCTCAGGTTCAGATGACGGCACCCGGCCAGGTGCTTTTTACGCTCAGACCAACACCACGTTATCTTACGCCACCATGCCCACCCTCGCCTACCATGAAGCGGTGCCCGGTCATCATTTACAAATTGCGCTGGCCAATGAGCTAGATTTACCACAAATCCGCCGTAAGGCCCGTTTCACCGCCTTTATCGAAGGTTGGGCATTATATGCCGAACGTCTGGCCGCTGATATGGGTTGGTACGCCGATGATTCTCTTGGTGACCTTGGACGGTTGCAATTTGAAGCGATGCGCGCCGCGCGCCTAGTGGTCGACACGGGTATCCATAACCTAGGTTGGACCTATCAACAAGCGGATAATTTTCATCAAGAAAATGTTGGTTTACCCGGCGCGATTGCCCGCTACAGTGTCTGGCCTGGTCAGGCAACGGCCTATATGACCGGTATGTTGAAGATTTTACAGTTACGCGAAAGGGCGCAAAGTCAATTAGGTGAATTGTATGATATTCGTGATTTTCACGATGCGGTGGTGGGTAATGGGTTAATGCCTTTGGGGGTACTTGAAGGAGTGGTTGATCGTTATATTGCCGATAAATTGGCTCAAAAGCGTTAAACCATTGAGCCTGATTTCATGGTCGTTATTGGTGTAAAAAGCAAATGCTCGTAAGATTGATCCTCATTGGGTTTTGCTTTAGGCTCCTTCAATCAACAAACTATGGAGTTAAACATGCGATATACCCTAAAAATGATAATGCTATTGATCTCACTGTCGTGGATCAGTGGCTGCGCGACAGCCAATAAGGGCGTTATCAATAAAAACGTCATCAAATCAGAAGTGCGTCAAGCATTTAATGGTTTGATTGAGGCGTCAAAGGCACTGGATTCAAATCGTTATTTTCAGTTTTTTGATCACGACAAGTTTAGCGGTTTAAATGCAGATGGCACGGTTTGGCATTCTATTAAAGACCTGCAAGCGTTAATATTACCTGGTTTTGCTATGATAGAAAAAAGCGTCTCTTTGGAGTTTAACAACGTTAAGGTGACCGTCATCAATCAGACAACCGCAATATTGGTCAATGAATATAAGCAAACCTTGCAGCTCAAAAGTGGCGATATCATCAAACAATCCGGCGGCGGCACTCAGGTTTGGTCTAAATCTCAGGGTGTTTGGAAATTGGTTAGCGTATCAGCCAGCGCAGCCAGCCATTAGATTTAACCCTTTCAAAACAGCATCATTTCAAAGAGGCACCATGTTTACATTAAGAGTCGAAGAAGGTTTGGCATTAACATTGGTTGAACCCTCTTTCGCCAAACACTATTACCATACCGTGTGTGAACAGCGTGACTATTTAAGCCAATGGCTTGTTTGGCCTGCACTGGCTGATTCAGAAAACTTCTTCGCGTCATTTATTGATCAATCTCTCAAAGACTACGCAAACGGCACATCATTAACCTGTGCCATGGTTTACCACGGAAAAATCATTGGCAACATTGGTTTGGTTAGCATCTCTCAGCCATTGAAAAAAGTAGAAATAGGTTATTGGTTAAACCATGAGTATCAGGGCAAAGGCATAGTCACCAAGTCTGTCGCTAGGCTCATCTCTTACGCATTTGATATATTGGCAATGGAAAAAGTAGAAATATCGGTGGCGGTTGAAAACACCGGCAGTCGTAAGGTCTGCGAACGGTTGAAATTTGAGCTTGAAGGTATTATTAGCAACAGTGAGAATTTGAATGGTCGTATCGTCAGCCATGCTATTTATGGGTTGAGTCGAGCGAGGTATGATGGCTGAATCGGTATTACCATTTTTGTCTGAGTATTTAAATAAGGGCTAGCAAACAATTGAACCAAGAATATAAACAAAACGGTTTGATGTACGATTAGAAAATAACCACCGAAAAAACCATCACAACCTTTCATCTGGGGTAACCGTTAAACTCGACGCAGGCGATTTGCTGGTATTTTCGGCCAACATCATTCATCGGGGTTTATATGGCTTAAACCGTTTATCATTCGATATTCTTTTTTGCGATCCACTGCCAGAGTTAGTGACGTTTATTAAGGATGAATGCTTGCCGAGCTTAGAGGTCATCAACACACTGGAAGATGGTTCGGCATTTATTAATACGTTAAATCTTAAAGGCAACTGATTGCCAAAACCAATCGCTTTCCACCCACAAGACGATCAAATAAACAACAACCCCAAACACCATCACAAAACAGTTCAGCTACAAAAAAATAACAAACTCAGCATGAATATCCCCGATTAATTCCACAAATAAGCTTTTTCTGCCAAATATCAGCTTTTTATAAGGTTTTTATCAGGTTTCCACAAAGCAAACAGACACATTTTGTGACAAGATAGCGGTGTTATTTGTGAACAAGCTGTATCCGGTCAAATGTAGAGACCGCATTTTTAATCAAATATCTCTTATCGAAAATATTTATATTAATAACCTAGTAGTATCGGGATAAAATAAAATGCGAAACCAAGAAGAAAAATCAATAAGGTCAACCAGCAGAAGAGCTTTTTTACAACACGGCCTTAACGCGAGTATCGGTGCAGGCGCGGCTTTGTCTTGCTATTCATTATTTGGCGGGCCAGCATTTGCCGATGACTTTACTCGTCAAGCCGATTTATTTGCACGACGAAAAGAAGAGGTATTAAAGGAAAAACTGGCCAAATCTGTTTTTCATTTCTGCTCTCCTTATTATACCAGCGACTACCAAACCACCCCTCATGCCCACCATGAAATTAAAGCGCTAATAGAGCAATACACCAACAACAAGGTCTATGTGAAAATTCATGATGGCGGACAAAAAGGCATAGGCTCATCACTGGCAAGCCGTGTCAAACACGGTCATTGTCAGGGGGCCTTGTTGTCAGTATCTAACTTGGCACTTATGGTGAAAGAGCTAGATATTCTCAATATTCCCTTCTGGTCTGCCTGCGAAACCGAGTATGTGCGTCTGTTTAACTCTGAAATATGGAAAAACCAAATATTGTCAAAAACGCGTCAAAACAATATCCAGGTATTATTTCCGTATGTGGTCGGTGCAAGAACCGCCACAACATTAAGATACAGTAACAAGGTGATTAGCAGCCCACAAGATTTTAAAAATATGATGTTCAGAGTGCCCGGCTCACAGGCTCT
>JBLGCB010000194.1:0-11791 GCA_047617105.1 Phenylobacterium sp.
CCGCACCCCTGAAGGATTTTGGTAATGCACGGTTTTAGTGTATTCCTGATAGACGTTATTTTCCATTTCGTGACAACTGATGCAAAATTCCATGGTATTGGTTGCCGCTAAAATCGTATGAAATCCCCCCCAGAAGATAATGCCCACCAGCATAAAAAATAGCGCTGCGCCGATAGAGGCACCAAAGACGGTTTGGCGTGACATCAGTATTTTTAACTTCATAACGTCGCCACATCGACTGCTTTAGGCGAAGTAATACACACTTCACGGCATAGGCCACAACCAAGACAACTGTCGGCATTGATATAAGGTTTTTCACCACGCCATAATAAAGTGTCTGGCAGTGGGCAACTGCCCCGGCAGGCACCACATTCAGGTCCTGAATAGGCGATGCATACTTGCTCGTTGATGTTGGCGGTGCCCAGCGGCGGGCAATCTCCTGACGCTGGCAAAATCTCACTGGTTTCGCCATCTGCTAGTGGCGGAAAAACCAAAGCATCATCTTTGCAAGCACTAACACAAGCACTAACACAAGCCCAGTCGCTGCATAAATGACAACCCTTGTTGGTTAAATCTAACGCGGGGGTGCCTGCCACTTCTGCACCTGCTCTAATAGGCAGGTTAAAAATCACCTGATGGGGGCAAGCTTCAACGCATTGATTGCAGCGGGTGCAGGCGAGTAAAAACTCAAGCTCGTCTTTGGCAAACGGTGGCCGAAACCAGTGTTTGGCCTTTGCCTGTGCACGGTGGTCTAAAGCGCCTACGCCTGCATCGACGGTGCGGGCAAAAACGTTTTTGAAGAAATTTCGTCGGTCCATATCTTTTTTTAACCTTATGTAACTGTTCAGCGTGCTTAGATTTCGCTTCAGAACAAGGCATTGTCGCACGGAAAATAGGCGCATATATGCCATATGTAACTGTTTGAGTACGACAATAACGCCGTTATGGTGTGAAAGATGAGTGCGCTGAATAGTTACATTTACATTCTCATAACCATTGGTTGGATTAACATCCACAAATTAAAACTTGTGACCCCAGCGGCAAATAATATCATCGGCAATAACTGCACCCCTTTGGCGGCAAATAAGCGATAACCTCGGTGGCGAATGATTTGAATGGCCAGCGCAAAGCCAATGGTCATCAATATTGCCTGTAAGCCAAACAGCACCGACTCTGGCAGCATCAGGGTCATATGGCGCATATGTTTTTCCATCATACTTAGCGGCAAGGTATCGGTGCCTAATGGGTTGGCCAATAGTGCCGCCCAATCTGCCCCTTCGCGTAATAGGTGGTTAAGGTTATGGGCCAAGTGATACGAAAATGCCAATGGCAAGGTGGTAAAGGCAAAACCAGCAAAAAGCTTTTTGTAGTTAACGCGTTTCTTGTGGTTAAGAGTACCGCCACGATTGATTAGTCGTCTGCTGGCATCAATCACCAGTGCATACAGGCCGATGGGCACGATGGTATAAGCACTTAACCCTAGGGTGAAACTCAGCAGCAAAATGCCGCTATCACCTAAGCTTTGACCCAAATCACTGATAAAGCTTTGCCAGCCATCGAGCATGGTCAGGCCATGAAAACTGGTTAATACCAGTAAGACCAACATAAAAAACGCTTCATCAAGATGGGGTCGGGCATCTTGTATCGCTTCAACACTTGGGGTTCGAATCTGCCAGCCGACATTTTGCGATGGGCAGCTTTGGGTGCAGTTACCGCAAGAGGTGCAATAGGTGCTTTCTTGTAATCTGCCGATGATCAACCCGGTGGGGCAGGGAGCGATTTTATCGTTGCCATGGTAACACTCTAGAGTTTTGCAGCTTTTGCAAATATCGGCATCAATGCTGCGCAGGGCTATCGGGGCCAGTTGCGAATATACCCCGATGGTTCGACCCACCGGACACATATAACGGCAAAACGCTTTGTTCTCAAACAATGCCAAAGTCATGGTGGCCGCGACTATCATCGCCAGTGCCAGTAGTGCGGTAGTATATGGACTGGCGACAATGCCTACCCCCAATTCAAGCCAAGTTAGCCCGGCAAATAAAAAAGTGGCTGGCCATAAATTGCGTAACCAGGTTGGTACGGTTAACGATAAACTGCTACTGGCACTTGAACCTGTACTAGCCCGTCGCCAAATACTGCGTTTGACCAGCCAGTTGGCGATATTGTCCCACGGGCATACCGCGCACCAGGCTGAGCCAGTAAATAAAATGGCAATCACCACGCCACTCCACCACAAATTCCAGGTCAGGGTGGTGGCGAGGTTACGCTCGGGGATGGCGGTGCCCGATAAACCAGCGAAGATGATCAACAAAAACAGCAGCGCGAAAACGATTTTCAGTATCAACAGTGGCCAAGTACGGCGATTGAGCCAAGCAAATAAACCGCCAATCAGCGGGATGTGTTGTAGCGGCATTTGCAGTAACAATAGTGGGTGACTGTTATGCCCCGGTGGTTTGGTGCGCAAGGTCCAGATAACGAGCAGTAACATGCTCAAGCCGATAAACCAAACCCACCCAACAGGCAGGCCGGGATGTGTCATGGTCATGTTTGCGACTCCTGCGCTTGCTCTTGCTCTTGCTGGTGATGGTGCTGCTGTTGCACTTTGGCCCGTTTGATGCGTTTTTTCTGCAACAAGTTAGCACCCACCAATATCAGCAGCAGTATCGCCACCGTGGCACCGATGGGCCCGACCGGTGACACATTGCCCACCTGGAGCGGAAAGTCGATTTGATAGGGTTCGCCGTTTTGCTCAAAGCTGGCGCGGATCAGGTAGCTGCCCTGTTGATTAAATTCAAAACCTTGACGATAAACGCCATCATCGAGGCGTTGCTTGCCCAAATCTTCGCTGTCGCTACTGCCAAACCAGCTATCATCACGTACGCTAAAGCTGACCGCGACATCGAGTATCTTGCCGTTATCAATGCGGGTAGCGTAAAGGTTTAAGCGCCCACGTTCACCGGGTTTGGGAAAAGCCGGAAACACCATATAAGTAATATAGTAGTCGCCGAGCTGAGTTTCGACCGCCAGACTCGGTGGGGTATTGGAGTCTTCGTTAAGACTGTAGGCCGGGCGACCTAACACATGATGGCCTAGGGCTGTGCTGCTGATCATCAAGCTAAAACAAAACATCAATATTTTGGATAAATGGTTCATCTGTTATGCCTTTTTGTCTGCGCTAAGCTCGGTGATGGCAATATCGCCATGCTGACGGCTCTTTTCACCCTGTTCTTGTCGATAGTGCTTCGAGTAATGCCCGCAACCCTGATTGATCTGATCGGTTAACGCCAATGTCATGGTCATGGCATTTTTGGGGCAAACCGCGATGCAGGCAGTGCAGTTATTACATTCTTGGCCAAAATCATCGCGCATCGGGTTTAAATCAAATTCGCACACCGCATTACATTTGCCGCAGTCATTACAAGGTTCGACAAGGCGTTTGACCCGCACCAGCCGAAAACGACCGAGCAAGGCATAAAGGGCACCGCCGGGACAGATATAACGGCAAAAACCCCGCCGGCTAACCAGCAAATCAAACAATATGGTGGCGATCAAAAACAGGGTGCCACTGCTAAAACCCGACAGCGCAATACTAAAATACAACTCACGGCCAATCACCGCAGGTGGATAATAGCCAGAGATTAATACCGTGCCGGTCAATGTTGATAGCGCCAAAGCCGCTGCTAACACCATATATTTGAGTTTTTTACTGAAACGTTTTTGCCCCAGTGGATAACCGAGTGCACCAAAGGATTTGTTGAGCAGCAAACCCAAGTTACTGGTCAGTTCATATATCAGTGTAGCCGGACAAATCCAGCCACAAAAAAAACGTCCGCCGATGAGGGTGGCGGCAATGGGCAATAGCGCGGTGAGCACAAAAGGCCAGTAAATTTCTAGCCCTGCCGCCATTTGACTGGCCAACGCCAGTGGGTCTGAGAGCTTGAGACCAAATAATTGACCCGACCAAGTGGTGCCTTTGATGGCATCAAGGTCATGTTCGGGGTCGTTCGTAAAAGGCGTGCTAATGAATTGCATGACATCAAAAAAGGCTTTTTCGCTACCGGATAAATGATGGTAAGCATGGGCGGCGACATAGTTTTGATAGATGCTGAGCATCGGCAACAAAATCAGCATCAAAAAAACCACTGACAGACAAAGCCAGCGTAGTTTGTTGAGGTGTCGCCATAACGGTAATGGTTGGCCTGGCATCAGCGTTGACCCACTGACGCCAAAGTATGAATCGGAATGACCTTGATGGCTTGCGGAATTTGAATACAGCTGCGTTCGCACAAACCACAGCCGACACAAGCATCCTGCACATGGGGTTGCTCCATAAAGCCGACTTTAAGCGCGATATCGGGCAATGGACAAGCCCGGTAACAGACACCGCAGGATTTATTTTGAAACGACAAACATAACTGTTCATCGACCCGTGCAATACCCATTTTGACCTGCTGTACAATCGGTTCGATTTTACGGGTGATCGGTTGAATCGCCCCGGTTGGACAAGCATCACCGCATTTCATACATAAAATGCAGGCTTTTTCGCGCGGGGTTATATAAGGTGTGCCCTGAGATTCAATGCCGTTTTCCTCGGCAAAAAACTTAATGCATTGATTGGGACATATCTCAGCGCACTGATTACAACGAATACAACGGCTGATAAAGTCATCTTCGGCCAGTGCGCCAGGCGGGCGCAAATAACGCTGGCGCATTTGCTGCACTTTTTGCCGCGTCTGAAATGCGGCCTTGACCATGGCGGTTTTAAATACCGTGCCAACGGTGGCCAATAGCGCGATGTTTTTCAGCAGTTGTCTTCTTTTCAAACTGTGCCTCCAAATCCTAAATCTGCTATAGAATGACGTAGGGTGGGCTGCTTTTTTAGCCCACGCGTAACGCACCAGCCAAAGACCGACCCTGAATAACTGCTTTACAGCTTCTCAATCCGACAGGCGAGCTTTTTAAAGTCGACCTGACCCGACACCGGATCCCATACCCGGCTGGTAATGCCATTGGCCAGCCACTTGTTTTTCTTCGGATCGGCGCTGTCTGCTACCGATAGGTTCCACGGGCCAAACATATAACCCCGTGGTACGCTGTTACGGGCTGGTTTAACCAATGAATCGGTGCCACCCACTTGTGCTCTGGCTTCGAGCGAACCACGACGGCTGATCACTTTCACCCACTCGCCATCTTTAATGCCCAAATCGGCGGCATCTTCACTGTGCATTTCAACATACATCTCAGGCACCAAGCGACGGGTGGTCGGACTACGGTTAGATTTGGCGGTATGAAAATGCTCATACACCACACCCAAGCCCATCCAGAACGGGTATTTATCTTTAGGCACTTTGTTCCATGGCGTGCCTCTAAATTCTTCGTCGGGTAAATCTGGCGTCAGGCCCATGTCTCTGGCTTTGATGATCAAATCTTGATGGTCGATGGTGTAGTGATCTTTCTTAACGCCAAACTCCATCAGTTTTTCAGTCACCGCTTTACGCTCGCTGTAATCTTGCTTGCATAATTTCATATGTACCTTGCCGTCTTTGGTGCGAAAATAACCGTAAGGGCGATTTTCCCACTGACCTTCTTGCATCATGTAACGGCGTTTGGTGCCGCCATTTTTGGCCACTTCATAACTGGGTGCTGGCCACTGAATACCCCGTAATGCTTTAAGTTGTTCATAGGGGCTGATGCCATCGAGTTTTTCACGTTCTAATATGCCGCTTAAATCGGCGTCGGTGCCTGCCGAGGCGCGGCAAACATCTCTAAATACTTCTTCGGCATCATATTCACCGCTGGCATCGCGTTTATAGGGGAAGATTTTGTCACCATCCATGCCAAGCAAGTGGGCAATTTCTTTACCTTTGTCGATAACCATATCCATATCAGGACGACAACCGGTGGGGCCCTGCGCGGCCTTTTCACAGATATTAATCCGTCGTTCTGAACTGATATACACCCCGTTGACTTCACCCCAGGTGCAGGCGGGGAAAATGACATCGGCATAGAGGTTATTGGGCGCATGACGGTAAATTTCTTGCACCACATTAAAGGTTTTTTCTAGCGCCGGACGCACCAAGTTAAACTGATCGGGTAAGTCGATATGGGTGGCATAGACCAAAAACATCGCTTTTAAATCACCTTTTAAAGCCCGCTCCATCATGCCGATGGCAAAACCGGGGTTTTTCGAATTGGCGGCGTTATCAAGGTTTTTTTCTGGCACTCGCCACATCTTGGCCATATGGGCGCGATGTTTAAGATTGCCTAAACCTTCATTAAACGGCAGGCGTCCGGTTAAACCTCCGGTAAAACGTTCGCCCATGGCGTTGGGTTGGCCAGTCATTGAGAATGGACCGCAGCCAGGTTTGGCGAGGTTGCCGGTTAGGGTCAACAGATTGATGACTGAAATGACATTATGCTGGCCGTGGATATGCTGGTTATAACCGATGCCCCACATGATGATCACACCGCCGTAACCTTGGCCATCTTGTTTGCCTTTACTGCGCGCCAGGCGTTTGCGGGTGGCGTCGGCAAACGTTTGGGCGATGTCGCGGATCATTTTAGGCGAAACATCATGATTGACCCCGCCCATGCGATCTTGCACTTGTTCAGGGCTGTAATCATTGGTCACCCCATCGATATATTGTTGCCAACCCGTGACGTGGGCCTTAAGAAAATCCCAGTCGATAACATCGTCGTGGTCTTTGAGCAGCACATGGGCAATGGCGTTAAGAAAGCTAATATCACCATTGAGAATTGGCACATGTACATTATTGCTGCTGTTGATATCATCATAACCTTTGGCTGTACCAGTATAACGAGGATCAACCACCACGGTAGGAATGTCGGTTTTTTGTTTATGATCGGCAATACGCCAATAAATAATCGGATGTGATTCACGGGCATTGTGACCAAAATGCATCACCATATCGGCCAGTTCAATATCGTCATACGCCAGTGGCGGAGTATCTGAGCCGAGGGTGGCAAAGTAACCCGTTACCGCAGAGGTCATACACATACGGGCATTGGCTTCGATGGTGTTAGAGCCTAAAACCCCTTTCATAAACAGGTTTTCGAGGTATTGGCCTTCCATGGTCAGCTGGCCAGAGCCATATAATGAAATGGAATTACCGCTATATTTTTTGGCAAAATGAGCGACTTTACGGGCGACCATATCCGAGGCATCGTGATAGGGCACCCGGACAAAATGTTCTTCATCAAAAGAACCTTTGCTTTGGCTGATAAATTCCATATCACCGTGGCCGGGTTTACTCCATTCTTGCCACACATCTTTGCGCACATAGGGTTCGCCTTCCATGCGGTCGACGTACATCGGCTCGGCGGCGGTTAAACCTTTAATACACTGTAACCCGTAGTTGGTAGGGTGATCTTTGTCGGGTCGCATCGACACAATCTTGCCGTTTTCGGTTTGAATGATGGTTCCGCAGCCGACGCCACAATAGGGGCATTGTGCCAGCGCAGTGCTGCGGGTGGTGCCTGTGGGTTTAGGGGCGGCTTCAAGTTCTGGGTTATCGGCGGCAAATAAGCTGGCACCGGTCAAAGACGAGGCGATAAAACCGCTGCCTTTGAGAAAATTACGACGTGATACTTTGCTACGTTTCATGATGTTTTGCTCCGGGTTACTTAAGAGTGCGCATATAGCTGATAATGTCTTCGATTTCTTGCGGGTTGAGATTGGCCAGTCCTTCGGGGCCAGCAAATGGCAACATTCGGGTATTTTCGCGGCCATGTTTAATGGTTTCGCGAATAAAACCGTCGCTGGCTTTGCTTAAAAAGCCGGGTTTGCCGATGGCGGTACCGGAGCCGCCAGCGAGATAACCATCACCTTTAACCCCGTGGCAGGTGGCGCAAATATCATCAAACCATAACTGGCCTTTACGTGGATCACCTTGTGCTGCCCGTTGTGCATCCACCTCGGCCGCACGATTGGGCAGGGTTTGGTGTGAACGTAAATAGGCGACTATTTCACTGATGCCTTTACGGCCGAGGTGGCCATAGGGCGGCATGGAGGTGCCAGCGCGACCATCGCGAATGGTGGTCATTAAAAATTTATCAGAGGCAATCGACAATAACTGTGGATTGGTCAATGACGGGGCCATACCGGGTTTACCGATGGCATCGGCCTGATGGCAGAACACACAATTTTGGCTATAGAGGGTTTTGCCTCGCTGGATGAGCTGTTCATCGGCCGTGGCATAAGATGAGTAGCAAAGCATGATAACGAGCATCATACTCAGGGGCTGGGTAATGGCTTTTATCGCTTTTGTGGTTTTTGTGGTTTTTATGAGAGTACCCATGGCGCATTCCTGATTTTATTATCAATGAGTTTGCGTCATGATGAACTTTTGCTAAGGGGGTTTTCTTGTGCTGGATCAAGTATTGGCTGGGTCGGGTGAGGAATCTTGGTGGTTGTTGATCTGGGTCAAGGAATGAGGGGGTATCGTGTAGGGCTTGTTAACCCTGATATGAAATTTGGCTTAATCGCTGTTCTGCTACATCGGCCAGATACCAGCGGATCGTGGTAAAAAAAGCTGGCCATGGTTCATTGGCATCCTCGGGGAAATAAAGTTGAGCCAGTTCTTCTAGCGCTTCCTCTTCACTCATTTGCTGTTCTAATTCGATAAGCTGTTCTTTTAAAGTGTCAATTGCTGTAAAGCGAAATCTTTTTAGGCGGTTAGCATTCAAATGGAGTCTGTCAATTGTCGACTGTGCTTTGTTTTGAAAAGAGACTGGGCAACGGGTTTCATCCACGACAATAGGGCTATAATTTGCACCATCATCGTCTTGTTCTGCAAATTTAAATAGCCGAGGGAAAGTTGGTACATCATGTAATGGGTTTAATATCAGATCATCCCAGACATGATTACCTTTGGGCACATCACAGCTGTGGTCCGGGCTAGTAAAACGAGTATTACTATTAGTCACACCTCTGGCATTGCCACCACTGCAACATCCCAGCATGTTTTGCCAATCAAGGGCATAATTCGGTGGTGGGTTATGAGGATTCTCTGGATGAAAATGCTCCACTCTAAAATCATCAAGACCGATGCCATGGCCAAGTTTCAAATCGATTTCACAATAAGCACATAACATTCTTTGATCGGCAAGCAAAGCACGTTTTACCGCTTTATCACCATCAGGATTGTTGGGTTTAAAGTCCTTTTTCCAGTTGTCATCCGGGTTATCCGTTCGATAGGTGTTTAATAGTGGCGGTTCAATCCCTTTATTGACCTTTTTCATCCCTCAAGATCCAGTTTTTTGCGTCGTTTACGTAAGCGGATATCCATATCGGTTTTCATCAATACGGGATCATGCTCACCAGCCCACCGATCTAGTTTGGTCCTTAGGGCAAGTGCATCTGACGAATCCCACAAATCTTGTCTCACCAATGCCTGATATTGCGTCAAACCCTGAACAATTTTGATATTTTGTGGTCTGGATGATACCCCCTGCAATTCCTGCAACATCACGTAAGATTCAGCGCCGAGTGAAAACTCAGGGATTTCAACCGACATCTTACCTTTGTCGTGTTTAATTATTCTGATGGATTGAGCGGGCACTGTGGTGAGCACTTGGGGGCTGTGGGTGGTCAAAATAAATTGGATATTAGGGAAGGTTTTTTGCAAATTGCCAACAACCTTTTGCTGCCAATCTGGATGTAGATGTAAGTCAATCTCATCAATTAATACCACGCCAAATCCGGTTAAAGGATTATCTAAAGAGGGATTGAGCATCACCATACGTCGGGCAATATCACCGACTAATGCTATCAAGGTTTTCTCGCCTTGTGATAGTTGTAATACACTTAAAGCCTCGCCTTCTTTATCGACCAATAAATCAAAATTGGGTAAACGCTGAATCCGTAAATGGGTTAAATCGGGCATGAAATTGGCGATGGCATTAATCACCGTTTTAAGGATTCGACTGGGGGGTTGCTGAACGTTGTTATATTGTTTTTCTAGTGTTTCTAGGTGTTCTTGTTTGGCTAGGAACAAATTTTGGATTGAATTGTCTTGTAATTGGTTCTGGGGGTCGAGCTGTTGCAGCAAAGCCAGTTCAGCGTTGGTTTTTTCAATCTCATTGAGCAAAGCATTATCATCTTTATTCTGAGCATTGTTAATATCATCGAAATGCCTGAACCAGCTGACAAATAAGGCAAAGTTACTGTGGCTTTGGAGGGCATCTTTATATCCATCAAATTTGCTCCACTGGGTATTGCTAACGAATTCTTTGGCTTTATTTAAATCTTGAGGTTTTGTTTCTATTGAGCGCTCAACCGGGTAAAAGGCCATCAAGGGTAAATTAAAGCGATTGTCTTGTGCATTGGCGGTTCTGTAAATATCCCCTAACAGTCTGATTTCACTAAGCGTGTTTTTTTTGGCTGTAGGGCTGCCATCTTTTGATTTCGATAAATTTAGCTCACAAGGAGGTATGCCTTTTAAGCGCAAGCAAGTGCTCACAGAGGCGAATTCAGCTGTTTTTTTGTTGTTGATATCAGCAGTTTTAATCATACTGCCATTTTTCCCTTGTTTGGTGATGTTGGCTATCAGCCAGCTCAGAGATAAAGCAATGGCATTGAGGATAGTGGTTTTGCCTGCACCATTATCGCCAATAAAAACAGTCAGGTTGTCTTGTTGATTGTATTGATGTGACAGGGCCAGTGTGAGGTCTTCAATTCGGCGAAAGTTGGTCAGGATGATCTCGTCTAATACCAAAGGTTGCTGACGGAGTGCGCTTAATATACGGCCAAAATCGGATCCAGATAGTTCGTTGGCAGACATTATATTCCCGTTGGTTTTATGCGTTTTTTCGATTTTGATTCGTTAGCGTTATTCTAGCTTACAACGGTTAAGCCAGCAATAGCTGTTAATTGTCGATTCAGTAAGCGCCGCGCGGACCCTGCATATAAATAAATCTTTTATTCCCCCTCCCCACAAAAAATCTCCCTAACCCATTCATAGCCAGATTATCAATTAAGAATTCACTTTTTACCCAACGGTTAATCTGGAGCTGATCATGAGCAAAACTCTTTCAATGTCGATTAAAAGCGCCTTCGGGCTGGGCGTAGCAGTATTGTTGTCAGGTTGTACTGTGACCTCAGACCTTGCTTCTTACCTGCCTGATAGCAACGAAAAAGCGCCCGTACAACAAACCCAACAACAGCCACAAAAAGCGCCAGACGAGCAGGCCTTTTATCAATGTCGCGATGAAATTGTCGCGATGGATCGCAGTGCGGCGCAAAACAGTTCGTTGGCACAGTATTTGGCCTCAGCCAATGCCATTGGCGGTTGCCTTAATACAGTGGCTACCAGTCATTCATTTATTACCCAGCAGCAGATGATGCAATTACAGGCGCTGGCGGTGCTGAACTTTCTTAAAGGTGGCGATATAGGCCGTTCTCGCAATGAACTGGCGAGCTTTAAACGCGATTATTCTGGCCGCGATTTGTACTTTACTGACAAGTCATCGTTTATCGATACTTTTGACTTGTTGCTGAACGATTCGGGGCAGGGGGCAAATCAGGTCAATCTTAACGTCAACAAAACCTTGCTCGACGAATTTAAGCGTAAACAGTATTGGGCAAGCCACTGAATTATCGGGTAATAGAATTATTGGGCACCAATCAAACTGGGTAGCAAATGGCTTCGTTCATTGCGACTACCACTGAGCCACAGAGGGCGCAGAGGCAACGCAGAGGAAGAAAAAAGCATTTTGATGGTCCGACACTTCGGTTTGTTACCCTAAATGACGGTATATGGTCAGAGCC
>JBLGCB010000195.1:0-11728 GCA_047617105.1 Phenylobacterium sp.
AACGAGCAAAGCGTTGAGTCACCGGGTCAAAGCGATTGACACCACCATTATCAGCCCCCACCCATAGTGAACCCGCTTTATCGGCAAAAATAGCTCGAACATGGTCACTGCCCAGGCTGGCAGGGTCGTTGGCATCATAGCGGTAATGTTGAAAAACCCCGCTGTGGCGATTTTGGTGGCTCAAGCGGTTTAAGCCACCGCCTCGGGTGCCCACCCACACAGTGCCGCTTTTATCTTCCAACAGGGCATACACTCTGTTATGGCTGAGACTGGTCGAATTATCCGGGTCATGTTGATAATGTTTGAATTTTTCATTGCTTGAATCAAAACGATTAAGCCCGCCATTACGAGTACCTGCCCATAATACTCCCTCGCGGTCTTGCAAAATTGTATACACTCTATCATCGCTCAGGCTGTTTGGGTCGTGGGGGTCATGGCGATAAGCGCCAATAAAACGCTGTTGCTCAATATCAAATCGATGAATGCCGGCACCAAATGTGGCTATCCACAGAGTGTTTTCGTCCTGAATAATAGAGAACACGATACTATTACTGGCTGACGAACTGATATCATCTTTGGCAAAGGCAAAACGGCTAAAAATGCCCTCTACCGCATTATATCGATGCAGCACGGCAGCAGTGCCCACCCATAATGATCCATGGCTGTCTTCAAACAAGCTGTAAATAACATTATCCGCCAATGAGGTTTCATCCTCAGGGTCATGCTTAAACACCTTAAAATCATAACCATCGTAGCGATATAATCCACCCTCGGTCGCGACCCAGATAAAACCCTGACGGTCCTGCAAAATCTTTAATACACCTACATTACCCAAGCCCTGCTCTGCACCTATATTATCAAAATTAAACTGTGGCTGGCTGGCCAAAACCCGAGGGCAAAAACCACCGATAAGTAACCCGCTCAGACACAAGACCAAGCGCAAAATGAGACACGTCCGGGCCAGCACTATCATTTTACTTATCATCTTGCTTATCATTCGCTTAAAGGCAACTATCATGGTTTGTCCTTTTGCTGTTGGTAGGGCAGAGCCAACCAAAATGTGGTACCAACCCCCAATTCAGACTCAACCCGCATTTCACCGCCATGCTTTTGCACAATACCAAAAGCTATCGACAACCCTAACCCGGTGCCTTTACCCACCTCTTTGGTGGTATAAAACGGTTCGAACAGTTTATTTTTGGTTTCATCTGTCATGCCGCAGCCGTTGTCGCGCACTGAGATTTCAATCACTTCGTTAATCAACTGACAACCTATCACGATTTTACCCGGCCCGTCTGAGCTTTGCTGACCCGTTTGCTGACCTGTTTGCTGACGTAACACGATGGCATCACAGGCATTGACAATCAAATTCATAAACACCTGATTGAGTTGGGCCGGGTAACATTCCAGCTGAAGCGCTGAGTCAGCTTCTGATTCAACTGCTGACTCTGGCTTAACCGCAAAATCAGTGATAAATTCTGCTGTCTGGGCAAATTTGGTTTGCACCAAGTTAATGGTTGATTGCAGCAAGTCGGTGATGGTCACGGTTTGATGCTCAGCTGAATCTAATTGGCTAAACGTACTTAAGTCCTCAACGATGATGTTGATGCGTTGTGCCCCATTTTGAATGCCATTTAAATGCTCATGCAGCGGTTTAAACTGTTCACGAAACTGATTGAGAATCGCCTCTGGCGCATCATCACCGGCTAACTCAAACAAAAACTGTTGAAAGCGGGTTAAATCAACTTCAAGGTTTTGACTACTGGCATAAACAAAGTTATTGGGGTTATTGATTTCGTGGGCAACACCGGCCGTTAAGGTACCCAATGAGGACATTTTTTCGGCCTGCACCAGTTGCTGCTGGGTGTCGATAATTTCTTTATTTTTTTGCTCAAGTTCAATGGTGCGCTCAATCACCTTGCCCTCTAAGTTACGGTGAATATCTAAAAACTTAAGGTGAGTTTCAACTCTAGTTAACAACTCGTGTTTACTCACCGGTTTGCTGAGATAGTCATTGGCCCCCACCGCAAAACTCTGCACCATATCAGCGACCTGATTTTTGGCGGTTAAAAATATCACCGGCAGGTCATTCACCGGATGGCTTTCACGCACCACAGTACAAACTTCGTAACCCGAGACTTTAGGCATCATCACATCAAGCAAAATCAAATCAAATGGGCCATCTTCCTTAATCGCTTTAAGCGCCTGTTCGCCACCTGAGGCTTCAATCAACTGATAATTATGCAATGACAGATGATTCAGCAACACCTGACGATTGACCGGTTCATCATCCACCAACAAAATACGAAACCGAGCATCTCTATTAATGGTGATACTCGCCACAGGGGCAAATTCATCGGTGTCGAGCAGATGTAAGCGAGAAACAGTTTGCCTGGCGAGGTTGGCCGCCACTTTTTGCTCGGCTGTTTGTTCGACGGTTTGTTCGTTATTACTGTCAACAGCATCTTCGGCAATGGCCAGATTGAAACTGAACACTGAACCCTTCCCTCCTTTATCGATGGGTGATTCAACCGTGATGGTGCCGCCATGTAATTCCACCAGCTGCTTGGTGACGGATAAACCCAACCCAGTGCCACTATATACCCGCTCGGTGTCACCTTCGATTTGCTCAAAAGAACAAAAAATGCGCTCAAACTGTGCTGGTTCGATCCCAATGCCCGTATCAGCCACGCTGACAATCAGCTGGTTATCGCAAATCTCAGCCGATACACTGACCTGACCTGCATCGGTAAACTTAATCGCATTGCCCACCAGATTATGAAGGATTTGTTGTAAGCGGTTTTCATCGGCTAAAACCGCAGGTAAATCGTTTGGTACAGCATTAATAAGCTTAAGCTTTTTAGCGCCAACCAGCGGTTTTGATAGGGTTAACACCACCTCGCTCAGGCTATACAAGTCGGTCGGACGTTGAATTAAATTGAGGTTGTGATTTTTGAGTTTAGAAAAATCGAGAATATCATTAACCAAGTTTGACAAGCGTTTACCACTGGTGACGATCATCGCCAAATTGGCCACACCCGATGTTGACTGAGGGCCTGCAACACCATCGATTAACGACTCAGCCAATCCTATAATGCCATTCAATGGGGTGCGTAATTCATGCGAGGTATTGGCCAAAAACTCGTCTTTGAGTTTGTCGACCTCGGTAAGACGTAAGTTAACGGCCTCCTGATCACGCACTTTTTGCCACTGGGCACGAACAAAGACACCGGCCACCGCACTCACCACACCGCCCAATAACACCACATAAAGCATATACGCCCACCAAGTGCGCCACGGTGCAGGTTCAATGATCAGTTGAACTTCGCGCGCCTGTTCAGTCCAAGCCTCTTCATTATTACTGGCTTTAACTTTAAAGGTGTAATGCCCTGCGGGTAAATTGGTATAAGTCGCACGACGATTATTGGCTTTAGTGTCAATCCAATCTGCATCAAATCCCACTAACTTGTATGGATACTGATTCAGTTTAGGGTCGGCGTAATGTATCGCGGCAAATTCAAACGACAATACATTTTGCTTATGGTTTAAAGTCAGTGATTGGGTGTGGTTAATCACATTCATTAAAGGTGATGGGTTAGCGGTATCACTGAGTTTCACCGTTTTGTTAATCAGCCTAAAATCGGTGAATATCAGCTGAGGTGGCTGACTCGGTTGAATGATGTCTTGGGGATAAAAAGCACAATACCCTTCATTGCCGCCTAACAAGAATTGGCCGTCTTTGGCTTTAAAATACGACCCTTCGTTAGCAGAACAGTGAGACTTTGCCGCAACATTGTTTTTAATCTTAGCAGTGACAGGGTCAAACAAAGCAATACTACCATCTCCGAGCGTCAACCAAAGTTGGCCCGTTTGGTCACTTAATATCGCAATAACGATATCACTGGATAAACCCTGCTTTAGCCGATAATGTGTGAAAGTGTTATTGGTCGGGTCCAATCGATTTAAACCACCATTGGTACCAATCCAAAATATGCCCTGGGGATCCTCGTGGATGGATAACACCACATTTTGACTTAAACTATTGGCATTATTTGGCTCGTGCAAATAGCGGGTAAAACCCTGCTGCTGCGGTTGCTGTTGCTGTTGCTGCGGATCATAGTGATTAAGTCCACCACCATTAGTGCCAATCCACAGCGTGCCATCTTTGGCCGGATACAGGGTCATAATATAATTATCACTGATACTGGTTGATGATTCCGGGTCGTGAACATAACGGTCAAAAATATCGCTGTCTGGGTCAAAACGATTAAGGCCAATCACCGTACCCACCCAAATATTGCCCGCGCTATCCTCTGTTATGGCGTAAGCATTATCATCACTTAAACTCTGCGGATTATCGGCCTGATGCCGATAGCGAATAAACGCCCCACCTTTATATTGCTGCTGCTTTGATGTGAGTTGATTGAGGCCGCCGGTTTCAGTGCCCACCCACAGCCTACCCTTTGAATCTTCAAATATTGACGTCACCACATTATCACTAAGGCTCTGTGGGTTATTTGGGTCATGTTGATAATGCCAAAATTGGTCTGTGTTGGGATCATAGCGGTTAAGCCCAGAGGGGTTGTGCCTATCCATAGAATGCCGTTGCGGTCGGTGATAATATCCTGCACTACGCCTTCACTTAAACCTTCGCTTAAACCTTCACTTAAACCATCGCCCCCCTTAGCGCTATTATGGCTGACATAACCAAAACGCTCACTGGTCGGGTCGAACTTGCTTAGCCCACCATCAGAACCAAGCCAAATCAGCCCGCTGTGATCTTGAATAATAGACATCACATTATTATTGCCCAAAGTGTGGTTGTCTGCCGGGTTATGTTGATAACGCTCAAAGGTCTGATTGGTAGGGTTAAAACGACTTAATCCGCCCTTATCCCCCCCTATCCACAGTGAACCCGCCTTATCAGCAAAAATGGCACGAACATTATCACTAGCCAAACTATTAGGGTTATTGGCATCATAACGATAGTGTTCAAAAACACCGTTTTGCTGGCTCTGGAGGTTCTGGAGGCCTTGAAGGCTTTGAAGGCTCTGAAGGCTGAGTCTATTAAGGCCACCACCTCGAGTGCCCACCCACAGTGAACCATTGTTATCTTCTAGTAGGCTATACACTCTGTTGTGACTAAGGCTAGTGGGGTTGTTTGGCTGGTATTGATAACGTTTAAACTTTTGCGTGGTTGGGTCAAAGCGGTTAAGGCCGCCATTACGCGTACCCACCCATAATATGCCCTGACGGTCTTGTAGCAGGGTATAAATTCTGTCGTCGCTTAAACTCTCTAGGTCTTGCGGGTCATGGGAATAAGCGCGACTAAAGCGCTGTTGCTTGAGGTCAAATTGATGGATCCCCGCACCAAATGTTGCCACCCATAGGCTATTATTTTGGCCCTCAATGATCGAGAACACCGGGCGATTACTGCCTTTGGCAAAAGTAAAACGGCTGAAAGTATCATTCGATGGATTATAACGGTGTAACACGCCGCCTTGGGTCCCCACCCACAATGTCTTATGGCTATCTTCAAATAAACTGAACACCCCATTATCTGCCAATGAAGTTTCATCCGCAGGATCGTGGTTAAACAGCTTAAAATCATAACCATCGAAGCGAAATAAACCATCGCCAGTCGCCGCCCAGATAAAGCCTTGATGATCCTGCAAAATCTTAAAGACATAGGGATTTCCCAATCCCTGCTCGGTACCAATATTATCAAAAGTAAATTGTGGTTGGCTGGCCAAACCATAAGGGCTATATAAACAACAGAGCAAGCCGAACAGCAACGCAACAACCATCAGCACCCATTGGCTTACGACTCGCGGCAAAGTTTGTTTCATTGAGTTCTCTTTTTAGGTTAATCATCTGGGTTATTATGATGGGGCAGCCGCAATCGGGATTCAACATTGATTTTGCCGCCATGTTTCGCACCTTGCCAAATGATATAGACAAACCTAACCCTGTACCAGCACCAACGTCTTTGCTGGTGTAAAACCATTCAAATTGCTTTAGTATTAAACGATATTCAGGCGCTTCACCGCAAAAAGTCGTACGTTGACCTCTTAAGGCTGGATAATCACTGCAACCAATGACTAGTATGACGTCGTCTGTGCATTATTGTAATTAAGGAGTTTTATGAAAGTTTTTATCCCAATGACCATCCTGGTATTATCAACCCTATTAACCGGTTGCGCTGCCACCTCCGACCAAACCAGCAGCACGGCCAATAGCCAGCAACAATCCGGCCCCACAGTACAAAGCCTGATCAACACCGCTGATTTTGGCCAAAGAGCCGACATCCCCTCGATGGCCGATATCTTTACACTCACCCCGGCACAACAACAGCACTTTTTTAATTATTTTAATGACCCGGTCAATGCCAGTGTATTACCCCATTCGCGAGTTTATAACTTTCTCAGCGAGCAGCTGTCGTCATTCACTTATTATGGCCAAACCTATACCGCCCAACAATCCCTCGACAACAATAGTGGCAACTGTATGTCGCTGGCCATTCTCACCACCGCTTATGCCCGTTTGGCTGGGATTGAATTTACCTATGCCGAATCCACCAGCAACCCAACTTATTCCACCACGTCAAACTTCGAACTGGTGTCGGGCCATGTGGTCACCAAATTGTATGATCCCACCTTCAGGCCGAAAAAGAACATGCTCTATATCAAAAAGCCGCATCTTATCGTCGACTACTTTCCCACCCGCAACAGCTGGCGTGGTCCTTCGGTGAGCGCTAACCGCTTTGTCGGCATGTATTATCGCAACCTCAGCGCTGATGCGCTGCAACAAGGTCAACCACAACGGGCGGCATGGTTAAATGTCGAGGCATTAAAATATGGCCCTAACGATCCGGCCAACGTCAACCTGATGGCGGTCATTTATCGCCATTTAAATCAGTACAATAAAGCCGAAAGCTTGTATCAACACGGACTGGCTCTAAAGAAAAAAGATCTTTATTTAATGAACAACTATCGCATACTGTTATTAAAACAAAATCGATTAGCCGCCGCACAAACCCTACGCCAGAGTATGGATGAACTGGATGACCCGAGTCCATTTCGCTGGTTATCATTGGCCAACCAGTATCTTAGAGAGAACAACAACGACAATGCGCTAAAGTATTATAAAAGAGCCATAGAAAAAGCCCACTACTTGCCCCAAGGTTATGCCGGTGCCGCCAAAGTGTATTATTTGACTGGTCGACCAAAACTGGCGAAAAAATTGTTTGAACAAGCATTAAGTAAAACCCATGACGACAAAACCGAAGCACTTTACGAGGCCAAGTTGGCTGTACTAACGATGAACTAAAGCTTAACTAAGCCTCACCTAAGCCTCACTTAGCCTTAACGAAGCCTTTATTTAAACCTTAAATAAAGGCAATTCGTCCCTAATGAGACCCAGTACAAAGCCCGAAAACGAGTAAAAGTTAATCAAAGGTGATAGAAATTGCACAAATCTAGCCAAATTCCGGTTGTTCATCGCTTATCTCGAAAAACAATGGACACCATGCTCAGTAACTTCTATTATCTTCGCCAATTATTGAATCAACTCATAGTTTGACCGATGAAATGTCATAAATTGTCCTTACGTTTACTGATGCTGCTGAGCTGCTGTTTACCCATCCAAGCGATTCAAGCAGAACAATATCCACTGCGTATCGTTACCGAAAACATGCCTCCGTATAATTATCAAGATCAAAACGGGGAGTTAGTGGGGCCTTCTACCGAGGTGGTCAATGCACTGCTTAAAACCTTGGGTTTATCAGTAGCAATAGAAGTGCATCCGTGGGCCAGAGCATATAAAGAAGCCACCAGCGCGCCCAATGTGATGATTTATTCAATTATTAAACACCCAGAAAGAGTGGCTGATTTTCATTGGTTAAGCCCTATAGGTCCAATTGACTTGCAAGTCTTCAGCGCCCCCGGTTCAGGACTGGATGAACTGGATGATCTTGACCATATCGGCGACCATAGTTTTGGTATTTTACGCAAAAGCTCATTAATGTCTTTTATTAAAAACCACCATATCAATCATAGCAACCGAGACATCAATCATTCTCATCACCAGTGCGACAAACAACTACTGATTGGCAAATCATACGAACACTTATATAAAATGCATCAAAAAGGCCGCATTGATTTATTTATGGCACCGGGGTTTTTGGTTCGTCACCTCAACCATAAATTTAAAATCCCGCCACAATTGCAACCCAAATCAATCTATACCTTCCCCTCAAACGAACAGCGCAAGTTGTATCTGGCATTTAGTAAGGCCACTCCAGCCAGCACTGTATTGCGCTTTGAAACGGCATTACAGCAGTTGCATAAAAATGGTCGGGTCGCGCAGATTTTTGACCACTTCAATGCGGGGTTATCCACTCAAAGTGTTAACAAAACCTTGATTTCACATCTTAAGTGAAACCAAGGTAAAGAAAAGGTTGGACAGCTAGCTCAGTTACTCTTATTCTTTTCACATGTTACCAAAAAGTACCGTAGCGCTCATCATTTTATCCCGGTTGATGGCCCCACTTAAGCAGTGTTGCCATCTGCTGCTGCTCGCTTTGCTCGGCGGCTGGTCAATGAATGCAGCCAGCCAATCGCTACGCATCGTCACTGAAGATTTACCGCCCTACAATTACCGAACCCCAGATGGGTCTTTAAGCGGCGCTTCCACCCGAATTGTTCAGGCACTATTGCTTAAGCTCGATATCGAAGCACAAATCGAAATACTCCCCTGGGCCAGAGCCTATAAACTGGCAATGACCGAACCCAATGTATTAATCTTCTCGCTACTACGAACCAAGAAAAGAGAAAATAGTTTTCACTGGTTAAGTGCCATCACGCCGATCAAAATCAAGGTTTTTGCGTTACCAGAGTCACAGGTAAAACCCTTCACCGATTTAAACCAGCTTGGTCACATGACCCTCGGCGTGGTGCGTAACAGTTCGCAGGTTGACTTTGTTAGGTTGCATAAAAACGTCACTGCCAAAAACTTGATTTTTGGTCGTTCATTTGAACAGC
Organism: Phenylobacterium sp.; assembly: GCA_047617105.1. GTDB lineage: Bacteria > Pseudomonadota > Gammaproteobacteria > Enterobacterales > Alteromonadaceae > JABSOG01. The sequence goes on from JBLGCB010000195.1 coordinate 9,042, forward strand.
TCTACCGCATGAACGTACTCGGACGGGTTGATTTGTTTATGGCCCCTGAAATGTTGGTTTATTATCTCAACAGTAAACTCGATACCCAAAAGCACAAACGACCACTGCCGGTATATGCCCTGCCCTCCCGACTGCAACGCAAGTTGCATTTAGCCATGAGCAAGACCACATCGATACAGACAGTACGGCGTTTCAGATTAGCGCTCAACCAGATGCATAAAAGTGGTGAAACCGGCAATATTTTAGATCAGTTTCAATTGCAGTTGAAACAGGTGACTAAGAATCGTTCGGTGGCGAAATAGCCCTACATTGATTTTAACCGTTGCACCAATCTATCCATTGCCCGATAACCTAGCGCTTCAGATATATGCTGGCGGTTGATATTTAATTCGTTGCCGATATCGGCGATAGTGCGGGAGACCTTGAGAATTTTATGATAAGCGCGAGTAGAGAGTTTAAGTTTTTCAATCGCATTTTCTAAAAATAACGCATCCTCGGCGCTCAGCGGACAATAGTGGTCAACTTCCCTGCCCGACAACAATGCATTGGGTTTACCGGCCCGTTGCATCTGCACCCCCCTTGAATAAGCCACCCTTTGGCGCACCACTTCACTGCTTTCTCCCCGTTCAGGGTTTTGCGTTAATGCCCCTTTGGGTAGACGCGGTACGTCGAGTTGAATGTCGATACGGTCGAGAAATGGCCCTGACAAACGGTTAAGATAACGCAGCACCTGATCAGGTGTGGCCCGGCCATCTTTCACATCACCTGTTGGTGAGGGATTCATCGCCGCAATCAATTGAAAACGCGCCGGAAACTCCGCCTGACGGCTGGCCCGCGAAATCGTCACCGTGCCTGTTTCCAAGGGTTCGCGCAACACATCAAGCACTTTGCGGTCAAACTCCGGTAGCTCATCGAGAAACAATACACCATTGTGGGATAAGCTGATTTCTCCTGGCCGAGGATTACTGCCACCACCCACCAGCGCCACACCAGAGGCAGTATGATGAGGTGTTCTGAACGGGCGATTTTTCCATGTTTTGGCATCAATGTGCCGACCGCACACCGAATAAATCGCCGCACTTTCTAACGCCTCTTCATCGGTCATAATCGGCAAAATGGTAGTCAACCGTTGCGCCAACATCGATTTTCCAGTACCAGCCGGGCCGCTAAAAAGTAGGTTATGTGCGCCACTGGCGGCGATTTCGAGCGCGCGTTTGGCCATTGGCTGGCCCACCACATCTTGCAAATCAACATCACAGGCATAACCCTGTTCAATCTGCTGCAACTGCTCAAAAGGCAGCGGTTGCTGACCCAATATATGATGGTAAACATGTAGCAAATGTTCAGATCCAATAATCGACGCGCCTTTAATCAAAATCGCATGAGCAGCATTTTCTTTGGGTAAGATACAAATTCGATTACTTTGATGGCAGGCATAAGCGGTAGGGATTTCGCCGATAATTGACCTGATTTCTCCCGACAGCGCCAGTTCACCACACAGTTCATATCCCTCAAGGGCTCTTTGGTCAATATTGCCTATCGCCGCAATAATGCCGATGGCAATGGGTAAGTCGAAGCGGCCACCTTCTTTGGGCAAATCTGCGGGGGCGAGGTTGACGGTAATTCGCTCATTTGGCCAAATGAAATTAGAATTGATGACGGCGCTGCGCACCCGGTCACGCGATTCTTTTACCGACGCTTCAGGCAATCCAACAATATTAAAGGCGCTTAATCCACCTGACAAATGAACTTCAACGGTAACCAGCGGGGCATCGATACCCAAACGGGCACGACTATAGACAATAGCGAGTGACATGGCAATTTTCCTTTTGTGATGCTTTTTTTGGACTTGGTTAGGACATTTTAAGCCTGGCAGTTTTTAACTTGATGTAAAGGATTTCGGTGATGAAAAATATTTTTGACATTAAATGTTTTCCTGGCCAGACTTATCAAGTCACATGGGTTCATCAAGGAAAAAGAGTCTGCCATGAAAAATTTAGCGATTGATACACAAACCATCACACCAGTGCTTATACAAACTGGTGAAAATATCCATTCTATCCATTCGATTTGGATAGCCATGTTAATTACCGGCGCTACTGGAGGTTTGTTATCTTGGTATATGGCCGAGGATTGCAAACAGGATAGCCAAAAAGAATACACCGATAAAGACCCTGCAAATGCTCACATCACTGATAAGCCAAGCGAGCCAATTGTAAAACACTTGTTGATTGGCCTGTTGGCGACTTTTATGGTGCCGTTGTTTTTGCAAATGATTGGCAGTACCTTGCTGGTCGATTTGGTACCACAACACCACAAATTCTTTCTATTTCTTGGGTTTTGCAGTGCTGCTGCGTATTTTTCTCAGCGTTTTGCTTCGACGATGTCGCAACAGATATTAGATCAGGCCAAGAAAACAGCCGGAACAGAAGCAAAAAAAGAAGCTCATAAAATAGGAGATGAGGTGAAAAAAACGGCCATAGGGGCAGAGGATATCGCTGAAAAAGCACTTAAACAAACTGAGAGTTTGGAAGTTGCCAATTTGGCTCTTAAAGGCGCACTCTATATGATAGAAAATGAATTTGAAAGAGCACTGATTTATTTGGATCAATATTTAAAACTTAGATTCAAGTAATAAGTGCAATCCCAATACTCATGCGGCTTTGCGTTCAGGTTCACTAAAAAAC
>JBLGCB010000196.1:0-11713 GCA_047617105.1 Phenylobacterium sp.
GGTGGCAGCGGCATTGGTAGCAGCAGCATGGTCTATGATGGACTGGGTAATATCACCCAATACACCAGTAAAGGCGCATCACTGGATTACACATATGACCTGAGTCTAAACCGCTTAACCAGTGTTAACGACACCATCGGCAGCAAAGATTACACCTTTATCGACTACGATAGCCGGGGAAATGTGACAGAAAATGGTTATGTGACCAATAGTGGTCAAAGAACCTTCGACTATAACCTCGCCAACCAAATGACAGGTTCAAGTGGTAATCTGTATTTGTACGATGGTGCTAACCGCAGGATCAGAACCAAGGACAGCCACGGCACCAGCTTTAGCATGTACAGCCAAGCCGGTAAATTGCTCTACCGCGAAACCAAAGATGGTGGTATCAACTATATCTTTCTTGGCGATAAACTGATTGCCAAAGAAGGCGTAATGCCCGTCAGCACAAACTCCCGTAGGCATTACAAACCATTTGGTGATAGCATTGAAACGCCAAAGGATGATGTCGGTTATACCGGGCATAAGTTTGATACCGACTTGGGCTGGAGTTACATGCAGCAACGCTACATGGACCCGGTGTTGGGTAGGTTTATGAGTAATGATCCGGTTGGGTTTACGGGAGATATCACGACCTTTAACCGCTATTCTTACGTTGGTAATAACCCTTATAAATATACCGATCCGGATGGTGGAAGCCGAAAGTCAAAACGCAAACAAGGCATGGCAACGGCTAACTTGATTGCCAGAGGCGTCGCAAGCGTAACAGAAGAAGGTAGTGCACTTAATAATTATGCTGACGCCGTTGTTGAGGCGACAGAAACCGCATTGACAGATAAACCCCGTGCGGGGAAGAAATCTAAAAATGGAAAAAAGGCTGGCGATAGTAGTAAGAACAGTGCTCATGGTGATGACGGGCGAGCCAAGGAAAAAGCACAAAAGGCGATTGGTGAACTTGAGAAGAAACAAGAAGGTGCAACCAAAAAGCAAAAAGATAAGCTTAAAGCGACGGTAAGACGTATTAAAAAGGATGCTCAAAGTAAGAAAAAAGGCGAAGAACATAGCAGAGGAGCTAAGAGATGAATATAACGCCAGGAGTTGGGGTTGGTCAAGCCAAGTTTGGGATCACAGAAACGGATTTAATTAACTTGCTTGGAAAGCCCGATATCATTGAATTAGAAGAATACATTGAAGGAGCGGGAGACTGGTATCGAGAGCTATGGTATTCACATCGAAATATCACATTTACTTTTAATGAGGAAGATGGCTACAGATTAAGTTCTATCTCTATCACTGGTTCAGGATATTTGCTATTTGATAGGGATATATTTGGACTCCCTAAACAATTTGTCAGCCATTTTATCGCCAAAAAAACTTACGAAATAGCCAAAAACGAAGATTGGACTTGGGATGAAGAAAACTCATTTGAATGTTTAGATCATGATGGTTTAGGTATTATGTTTTGGTTTAAATCCGGTAACCTCTCAATAATTGAATGTCGCTATCTATATGAACCTGATGAGGAAACGGTTATTTGGCCAGAATAATGAGTAAAAAATATAGTAGTAAACATTTCAAGCAAGAAAAAGTAAAACTCGCCTCGTACCAAGGAGCTAAATGATGAGTATTTGCTTAACATGGGAGCCTAATGAAGGTATTGGTCCCATAAGGTTTGGTGGCGATATAAATCACTATATCGAGTTGCTGGGGTTGATCGTCGATCCTACTGATATACCCGACAAGATAGGATGGATTCAAGGAAAAACCCTAGGACATACATTTTTTCTACATGATATTTAATCGCAAAAAGTGTATGTCCAATATTATTCTGGCGCTCGTAATACTCTAACCAAACCTTGGGGCACAAAAGAAAGTACCTATTGCCTTCAATACCTACCTTCCGTTGACGGAGGATTTATCTTCGCAACTTGCAGGCTTCGATAAACAAGCGGGGATAAATCCTCCGCCTACAACTGCGGTTTCCTGCGCGCCATGCTCGCCTGTTCATAACCGTAAGCCGCCTCAATCAGTTGGCCTTCCGTCAAAAACCCGCCAAAAAACGACAATCCAACCGGCATCCCATGCACTTGCCCCATTGGTACGGTAATATGCGGATAACCACTGGTCGCCGCTGCTGATGTTGCCGACCCCATGTAATGATCGCCGGTAATCAGGTCGATTTTCCAGCCAGGTCCGGTGGTCGTGCAATCAGAATATCCACTTTATATTTGACCAAAGTGGCATCAATACCTTCTTTACCACTGAGCCTTTTGGCGTCTTTTTTATGCTTGAGATAATCTTTGTCGGTTAACGGATTTTTCTCTTGCGCCATCAAAAAGATTTCTTGACCAAAATGCGGCATCTCCTGTGGCGCATGTTGTTTGTTATAACGAATTAATTCGGCCAATGATTTGGGCTGATCTGCACTGGTTGTACTTAGGTAAGCGTTTAAATCGGCTTTGAATTCATACAGTAACACTTCATATTCGGCCTCATCCCATTGGCCAACGGTAGCGATATCGGCATTATCAACAATAATGGCCCCGTGTTCTTTGAGCACCAATATGGCTTTTTCAAAAGTCGCATCAAGGCCCGGATGGTAACCCATCAGGTTACGCACCACGCCGATCCTTTTGCCTTTTAAACCCGCATCTTTTAAATGGCTAACATAATCGATTTTACTTTTTACTGCGCCAGAATCCTGCTTATCCACCGCCACCATCGCCGCCAACAAGTGTACGGCATCGGTTACAGTTCTGGCCATGCTGCCCGCAGTATCCTGAGAGTGACCAATCGGAATGATGCCATCACGGCTGACGGTACCAAGGCTGGGTTTGATACCAACAATGCCATTCACCGCTGCCGGGCAAATCACCGAACCATCGGTTTCAGTGCCCACCGCCAGCATGGTCAGGTTAGCCGCAACCGATATGCCGGAACCAGAGCTCGACCCACAAGGTGAACGGGTGACGTCATAAGGATTTTTACTTTGGCCATATAACCCAGTCCAGCCACTAGAACTGTGGGTTGAACGAAAGTTGGCCCATTCAGATAAGTTGGCTTTACCAAGAATAATCGCCCCGGCGTGACGTAACTGTTTAACCAAAAACGCATCATCTGCGGGATAGTTATTTTGCAATGCCATTGAACCGGCGGTATTGGCCATACCATCGGCAGTATCAATGTTGTCTTTTAACAGAATCGGCATTCCATGCAACAGTCCGCGAACCCCTTTATCAAGTCTTTCTTTATCTAGCGCTTTAGCCTCCTTTAATGCGTTTTGATTTAACTGACCGACAGAGTTTAACTGCACGCCGTTGTCATCGTAGCGTTTAATTCTATCCAGATAATATTGCACCACCGCTTCGCTGGACAGCTTGCCTGATTCAATTTGTTGCTGTAACTGACCTAGGGTGGCTTCTTCGAGACTGATTCCTTCAAGGCCTATTCCTTCAAGGCTTAGTGTCGACGACATCGCAAGGGGAGAAAGCAGTAAGCTGGAATACAGTAACGCGGTGTTGAATTTCATTATTATGGCCAATAGTTAATAAATGGAGCTGGTTTTATAACTTTTTTGACTATAGCTTGTCCAGCGCCACAAGACTATCGCCTTGATATTTGTGCAACGACAACATCAGATGTACAGCCCAATGATGTCGGTATCACCAATCAGGCAATCCCGGCAGGTCGCTGCGCCGTGTTACGCCATATCGGCAACGATGATACCCTAGGTCAAAGTGTGACTTATCTGTATAACCAGTGGCTGGCGGATAGTGGTGAGCAATTGCGAGATTTTCCGTTGTTTTTTGAGCGGGTCAGCTTTTTCCCTGAGGTGGCTGAACACCAGATGATCACCGATATTTATTTGCCTTTGCGGTAGCAACAATATTAAGTCGCATTGTCAAACCGCTGCTGATATGTTAAAAAACATATACCAGTAAAAGCCAAAAAAGTTGAGGGTCGTTAAAGATGGCAATTACAGTTGAAGAAATTGAAGAAGCAATCACTCACCTCCCCAATGAGCAATTAAAACAATTTCGGGCTTGGTATGAGGAATTTGATGCCGCCCGTTGGGACAAGAAAATAGAAAAAGATATTGCTGACGGTAAACTAGACGCATTGGCCAATTTAGCCCTTGCAGAGCATCACGCTGGTAAATCAAAAAGACTATGAAGCATTTTGCGAGTCAATCTTTTTGGTCTGCTTATAATTCTTTGTCGCCATCAAACCAGCGCGTGGCCGACAAGTGTTATGAGTTACTAAAATCAAATCCCAAACATCCTTCTTTGCATTTCAAAAATGTTGGAAAATACTGGTCAGTACGTGCAGGCATTCATCAACGAGCCTTAGCGATTAAACTCGAAGATGGTTTTTTATGGTTTTGGATTGGTAATCACTCTGTTTACGACAAATTGATTAAAGCTTGATATAACAAGGCTAGTAACCAAACAGTTACCAGCCTCTCAAACCCATTACTGTGCAGCTGAAATCTTTCTCAATTGACCATAACGAGTTAATACATAAATCGTTTTCCCGTCGTCCGATGCCACGGCATTAAAGGGAAAGTTAAACGTCGCCTCTTCGACACTGCCATCGGTCGTGCTGGCTTCTCCATTGCCACTGAATAATGATATTTCACCTTCTTGGCTGCCTGAAAACACACTGGCACGATGAATAGTGTTCTGCCAAGTTGATGGCGCATAAACAAAACCATTGGCGTAAGTAATTTGGTTTACCGCACCTGGCACATGACCAATCAACTTAGCTTCACCGTCAACGATCCTGAACAATTGGCCCGAACGCCAGTTACTGACAAAAATACGGCCTGTTTCATCTTCGGCAATACCAATCAGGTCTTTCATTTCTCCGCCTGTAGCAAATACTTCTGAACTGCCATCCTGGCTAAATTTCATCACGGTTGCGCCAATAGAAGAGAAGTTCGCGCCAAACATGGTCACCAAAATCTCATCATTTTGGTTAACCAACAAACCCGCCGGACCATCCAAATCGGTGGCGAAGGTTGTCACGGTGCCATCTGGGCTGACTTTACTGATGGTGTTGCCCGTGTAGTTAGCGACAAACAAATTACCCTGAGAATCATAATCAATACCGACCGGTCCCGGCAAATCAGTGACAAATTCGCTGACCTCACCATTGGCGCTGACTTTTAAAATGCTGGTCTGATCATAACCACCCGAAATCAAAATCTCGCCCTGTGGTGTCAAAGTAATACCATCACCAAACGGAAAAGGTACATCTGCTACGGTGGTCACAGTACCAAATTCATCAGGCACAAATAATGGTGGCAACCCGGCAGACGCTTTATTCATTTTGGCCACTTTGGCGACATACGCAACTACATCAGTATCAAAAGTCTCAGAGGCAAAATCAAGCACTGGTAAATTACGGGCGATGCCTTTCATGCCCGGGTGAATCTTAATGCCGTTATCGACGTTATTGTCCATATCCAGCAAGGTCAAAAAGCGATGCATATTCTGTACAGCCAAAGAGACTCGAGTACTGCCTGCAATCAAATTCAATGGCCCGACCAAATCAGCGCCGTCGACTTGACCCAAAGTGGTATCACCCAAAGAAAAGGTCACGCTTTCGCCCTGAGCGTAGCTGAATTGTCCCGTGTTATTGGTAGTGCCAGAGAAACTGCCGCTGTCAAAAGATAAACCTTCAACATGCGCAATACCGGTCTGGAATTGACCGACGATAGCACTGGGTTTATCGGCCATTGCAGTCGCAACAGAACTCAGGGTAAACATACTTAATGCCAACAAGGTTTTGACTAGCTTAGGTGTGCGGGTTTGTAGTTTGGTTATCATTTTCAGTTCCATGTTAATCTCATCTTTAATGTTTATGTTGGGTTGGTTAAGTGCAACCCGTGTTTGATGAGGCTAATATCGCCGAGTGAGCATGATAAAACATGGCTTGTTGCGGATTTAATCCAGATTTAATTCGGATATGATTCGGATCTGAATCTTAAGTAAATGATTCTTAACAGGATTATAAAATTACTTACATTCAGTCAACCGGCTTAATCAAATAAAGGTGAACCGAACGCTTATCTCCTTTAAGGTAATAAAACGTTTTACTCTGACGATGCAGTGAATACTGACGAACGAAAAACCGTTGCTGCAACGACAAATAATCGCTAACAGCTTGTGCTGTGGCAACATCATAAAAATACACCCCTTTTTGGGCTTGCGAATCAATGCCCAATACAGACACAAAATCATCATGAACGCGCCAGTTGTGCACTTTTTGATGGGGTAAAAATGGCTGCCATTGATTGGCGCTCAACAATCTTTGCGGTGGCAGAATCTTAAAAAGCGGCCCCGCATAGCTTTTTTGCACCAAGTAGCCATTATCCAACGCTTCAACACTCATCACCGAGTCGGCAATTAACAGGGTTTGCACTTCAGTTGCCAAGTTCAATTGGTAAACCCCGGGCCTTTTGGGGTCGGCAAACACCATATTCAGTCGTCCCGCCAACTTGTCCCAACTGGCAAAGCTGACATTCTCCACCGTCGCTACCGGTTCGCCTGATCCCTTAACAGCCTCCGCACCACCAACGGCCAACACCACCAACTGACTGTCACCAGAAAATGTGTGAATAAAGGACAAATACAGGCTGTCACTCGACCAACGTAAATTGCGTAATTTGCCATTTTGAAAATGACTTAGCTGCACTGCCTGCGTCTCTGGTATTTCTTGCCGCTCTGGCCCCTCCAACTTAGCCGCGAGCTGACGTAACCAAACATTATAGGCACCACTGCGATTACTGGTAAAAGCCAATTGCAATCCTAAGGGGTCGACCTCGGGGAACCCTTCATTAGCAACGGTTTTGCTTAACTGTTGATGGCTTACCTTACCCTTTTCATTTTCTTGAGCCCGCCAAATATCAAATTGTCCATCAACAATGCTACTGATAAAGCGGTTATGCTTAGGGTCGACATCAAAGTCGATAATTTTTTCATTGTAAAGCAACTGGCTTTGCTGGGTCTGTAGATTTAGTTGCCAAATACCCGCGGCCTGCATACTATCATCCGAAAAATACAGCGTTTGATTATCATCACCCCAAACCACCTGGCTAATCGCGGTAAACTGCGATGCGATAGGGGTAAACTGTGAGGTTTTCAAATCAAATAACGCTAGGCTCTTGTCATTGGATTTACCATCGATAAACACCAAAGCAATACGTTGGTTATCTGGCGATAAACGGCCAAATAAATAACCACTGTTATCCTGTGATGGAAAAGCGACGTCTGTCACTTCGCCATTGTTCAAATTGATTTTGACCACTCCAGCAGTGGTGGATTCTGGTCGATACCAGCTCGATATCACCGATTGACCATCCGCAGTCCAAGAAAAATTGCTTCTGAACAACTGACCACAAGCCATCACCTTGCGGCTGCTTTGGGTTTTAAAGGTATAGACATAAAGGCCGCATTGTCGTTCGCCATGCTTTTGCGGTTTGATGCTTTCAAGGTAAACGATTTCATTACCATCGGGTGAAAATGAAGGGGAAGAATAAGTCACCTTAGACGATTGAAACAACGGCTGTGCACTGCCATTAAGCAAATCATGGATCATCAATGAACTGGTCTGCTCACGATGTTCAACACTAATGATAAAACGACCATCTGCTGAAAAACGCGGAAAGCGCTGCCAACCGCTGCCTGAGGTTAAAGGCGATTTCACTAACTGGGCAAACCGTGTCGACGGGGCCTGTTCAGTCACTGAATGCCCGCTAAAACCGTTAAAGCCTAAGTAAAATACCACCATCAGCACAACCAGCAGTATCAGCGTTTTAGCTATAGCCCAAACAGAACGTGGGGTTTTGGTGTTAGTCGTTTCAGGGGATGATTCAGATGCAATTATGGGTGTGACGTCCACTGGCAGCGTAAAAACCGGCGTCAACAGCAGTTGATAACCTTGTTTAGAAATGGTGCGGATAAATTGTGGATTTTTGGCAGAATCACCCAGCAGTTTGCGCAAGTGGGCAACCGCCCGGCTGATGGTTTCTTCTGAAACAATACTGCCCTGCCAAACCTGTTGCATCAACTCATCACGGCTGACGATGCGGTTGGGCTGACTGGCCAGATACAATAACAGGCTCAACAAGTTGGCGGTAATATCTACCGCTTCATCGTCATTCCCTTCACTGTTTTTTGAGCCAATATTTTTAAGCACATGCTGATGTGGGCACACCAGCCAGTGCGCCAACATAAAGTTGTCCTGATAGACGCTTTTATCGGTGCTATCGGTCATCGCAGTTGTGAACCCTTATTGGCCTCTAGTGACTATTCAGCAGAGACTTGGTTAGCCGCTTCCATTGCTGCCAGTTTCTGCTCCAGCGCTTCGAGCTTTTCACGGGTACGCATCAGCACTTGGGTTTGCACATCAAATTCTTCTCTGGAGACAAAATCCATGTTGGCCAGTTTTCTTTGCACCATTTGTTTGGTTTTATTTTCAACTTCTTCGGCGAAGTTTTTCAGTCCTGGCGGCACTGAATCGGTGAATTGTTTGGCAAGTTCTTCTAATTTTTTTGGGTTTATCATAAGCTTCTCCTAGTGTCGGAGGCACATTGTAACCAGAGTTTGCCGACAAACACAGGACTTTTTGGTTATCTTTTGGCACAGATCAAAGGCTTCGTTCCTTGCGACTACCACAGAGTCACAGTGTGCGCACCGGGCTGTCGCTACAGAGGCAACGCAGAGGAAGAGAAAGCATATTGGGTGGTTCGACACTTCGATGGTCCGACACTTCGGTGGTTCAATACTACGATTGTAACCCTAAATAACGATATTTGGTCAGAGCCTTTTTTTCAATGCGATTACAGCCATCTTAAGGTAGAATCAGCACCCTTAAAATTTTCCACCATTCTCTAAAGCAAAAAGTGAAGTATGAAACTTAATCCGGCGCAAGACGACGCAGTACATTACATTTCGGGACCGTGCCTGGTACTGGCCGGGGCTGGCAGTGGCAAAACCCGCGTGATCACCAATAAAATCGCTCACTTGGTGCAAAAATGCCAATATAGCGCCAAACATATTGCCGCATTGACCTTTACCAATAAAGCCGCCAAAGAAATGAAAGAGCGAGTCGCCCAGACTCTGCACAAAAGTGAAGCTAGAGGTTTAACGGTCTCAACCTTTCACACCTTGGGTTTAAACATCATCAAACGAGAAATCAAAACCCTCGGTTATAAACCTAATTTTTCGTTATTGGATGACCAAGATACCAGTAAGTTACTCAAAGAATTGACCGAGAAAGAACTCGAAGGCGACAAAGATTTACTCTCGTCATTAAAATCTGCCATTTCGAACTGGAAAAACGACATGATACAACCCGACGCGGCGAAACAATTCGCCCAATCTGGTCAAGACCGGTTGTTTGCCGAGTGTTACGAAGCTTATCAGCGTAATTTGCGCGCTTATAACGCCTTTGACTTTGACGATCTGATCATGATCCCCACCTTGCTATTACGCACCAACCAACAGGTTAGAGACCGCTGGCAAGATCGCATCCGTTATTTACTGGTTGATGAGTATCAAGACACCAATACCAGCCAGTATGAGTTGGTAAAATTACTGGTGGGTATGCGCGCCCGCTTCACCGTGGTAGGCGATGACGATCAATCGATTTATTCGTGGCGTGGTGCTAAACCACAAAACCTAGTGTTGCTCAGCACCGATTTTCCGGCATTAAAAGTGGTCAAGCTGGAACAAAATTATCGCTCCTGCCAGCGCGTGCTTAAAGCCGCCAATATTTTGATTGCTAATAACGACCATGTGTTTGAAAAAAAGCTGTTCAGTGAAATGGCTTATGGCGTGCCACTACGAGTATTGGCCACCAAAGATGAAGAAGGCGAAGCCCAACGCGTGGCCGCTGAAATCATCTCTCATCGCTTTCAAAGCAGAACCAACTATGGCGATTATGCCATTCTTTATCGTGGTAACTTTCAATCTAGAGTGTTTGAAAAAGTCCTGATGACCAACCGTATCCCCTATAAAATTAGCGGCGGTATGTCGTTTTTTGCTCGTGCAGAAATCAAAGACATCATGGCTTACCTGCGCCTGCTGGTAAACCCAGATGATGACAATGCCTTTTTGCGCATTGTAAACACCCCCAAACGAGAAATCGGCCCGGCAACCCTAGAAAAAGTCGGCAGTTATGCCAATGACTTACATATCGGCATGTTTGAAGCCTCGCTCGAACAAGGGCTGGCTGCCCATTTACCCGAACGCGGATTACGCGCAGTGCAGGGGTTCAGCCGCTGGATAGTCGAAACTGCCGACAAGGTTGAGCACAGTGAACCGGTCCCGGTGATCCGCGACTTTATCAAACGCATGAACTACGAAGACTGGTTATACGAAACCAGCACCAGCCCTAAAGCTGCAGAAATGGCGATGAAAAACGTCAGTCAGTTGTTTAAGTGGCTCACCGAAATGCTCCAGGGCAATGAAGATAATCCAGCACTCACCCTTAACGAGGCAGTCACCAAACTGGCCCTACGCGACATGATGGAGCGTAACGAAGAAGAAGAAGATGCCGATCAGGTGCAGCTGATGACCCTGCACTCTTCTAAGGGCCTCGAATTTCCATTTGTCTTTATGGTTGGCATGGAAGAAGGGTTTTTGCCTCATGCCACCAGTATCGAAGAAGACAATGTCGATGAAGAACGTCGCCTCGCCTATGTGGGCATCACTCGTGCTCAACGCGAACTCACGTTCACATTAACCAAAGAGCGCAGCCAGTACGGTGAAAAGGTGCGACCTGAGCCGTCGCGTTTTTTGCATGAATTGCCGCAAGATGATTTAGAGTGGGAAGTTAAACGCAAGGTTGAAACCGTCGCCCAAAAGCAGCAAAAGGCCACCGGCAATATTGCCAATATGCGTGAAATGTTGAAGCGTAAGGCGGCTGAGTAATCCTAAATCAATTCACCTGTTCAAGGGTGACAAAACGCACCTGTTGTTTTGAGGTTTTAATATCAATGCCAAACTTAGCCAGTTTGGCCGTGATCAACTGGCGTAACAAAACATCTTGGCCACTCAATTGCGCCGCAGCCCACGCTTCATTAGTATCAAAAGTACACTCCACCGATAAGCTCGCAGGAAAACCCCCTTGGCTATAATCGCTATTGCTGACGTCGTGGGTTAACCATTTAAATCCTTCAACCTGGTGCAACGCTTCTTCACAGGCCTCGGTTAATGCCACTCGTAAGGTGTTTTCGATTTTCTTGTCTGATTTTTTCATAATGGCTATTTCAGTTGCTTAAATATGAGTTGATAACTATCCAGAGTAACAGAAAAGCGACCATATTGGCGATATCATCCGCTGAAGCGACTCTGCCAATGGGGTGGAAAAACCAAACGATGCAGTATTTTTGCCACTTACCTCCCGAATAAAAAACTTAATAAAGCGATAACTCACAAAAAAACATGACATAAACTTGGCATTATTAATATTTGTGATTTTTAGTTGATTTTTTTGGCATTTATTCGAAAAGTGACTAACAATTGTTTAACCATTAATATTCAACTTGGTAAAATCCAATTCGCTGTTTTTTAAAGGACTTAGATTCAAGTAATAAGTGCAATCCCAATACTCATGCGGCTTTGCGTTCAGGTTCACTAAAAAACACCGCATGAGGTGTTCTATAATTTAAGGTTTTTCTGGGACGATGGTTGAGTTTTTCCAT
>JBLGCB010000197.1:0-11573 GCA_047617105.1 Phenylobacterium sp.
CTCTGAGTTGGCGATAAAGCTCATTGGTACTGATTTTTGCTTAGTATATAAAGTCAACTATTAGTGTGGTACTGTTACGGCTACGATTGATGTTTATGGTTATATTATAAAAAACAATATACTTATATATGCATTTGTTATATTCTTTTACCCTAGTTATTGGTTTTGTCGAGAGATGAGAATGGAACAAGTGTTAATTGGTAATATGCTGCCAGGGGGAATTCCATTTGAAGATGAGAATGTCAATCCTACCTATAAAGCACATGTTCAGACGGACGAAGGTGTAAAGGTTGCGTTTGTAAAACAGCTTGATATGAGAGCTCTTTATGTCGAGTGCGTTTGTGCTGTGATTGGCCGCACTTTAAATTTACCAATACCAGCCCCTATTATTGTCAGAATCACTAATGCCGCAATGCCAACTATCCCTGCAAATAGTTCAATATTGGCTTTTGGTTCTGAAGATGCGCAGCATCCTAGTTTTCGCCGATTTATTAATCGTGATAGTGAAGAAGCGATGGCGCAACTTAAAGGGTTTGCTAAAACCCTTGATGTCGGTGTATTCGACGAGTGGATTGCTAACTGGGATCGCAATATAGGCAATATACTATACGATGGTAAGGATGAGTTTTATTTTATCGATCATGAAAATGCGATCCCCGAAGGTTTGAACCACACGGAGCCAGCTGCTGGTAATGAGATTTTACGCTGTCTATACTCTAATCTGAGTGAGTTTGAAAAGCATAGTGCCAGTAAAAAGGTCGCGGTACAACTAATGCCAAATTATGAGGTTATCCCTTTTCCTCTAATTGCAGAAAAAACTTTTGCTACGGCCTATTTGGATGAAACTGAGATACTGAGTATAATCACTTTCTTAAGCGATCGAATAACAGCAGTTAATGATTTATTTGATAAAAGAGTCGATATTAAACAGGTAAGGTTGGCGATATGAGTGCATTTAATTTAACTTTTCCTGAAATGCCTAGCTATCAGGGGAGTTGGCAATCGATTTATCTTGAGCCTGTCATTGGTTCTGGTGAGCGAATAACGATTGCCACAGTGGCCATTAGTGCTAGCGGTGAGTACAAAGTGATCCAAGCTATTGGTGATGAATTGTTAGATTGCTTATATGGTACTCATGCGATTCAAATGCAAAATATGATTGATTTGATTATATCCTCATTGAACAATTGTTTGGCTGAACATGGTCGTTTAGAGTGTTGGCAAGCGCCTATTGATGGCGTTATTTTAGGCCAATCTTCGGTGGCACTAGATACTGATTTAGATGGCATATTGCGACAAGCCATTCGATTTACAGCCAGTTTAAGTGCGTTGGCATTGGATGCAGATAGGACCGATGATGAACTGCAACCAAAGAAATATGCAGCACAGTTTGCTGCTAATATTCAGGAAGAGTTGAGAAGGATTAACCCAAGCTTACTCAATGCCTTCAATCAAAAAGTTAAAATATCACAATCTGACATACTGACATCGTTTGGTTTTTTAAATGATCGTTATGTGGCTAATTTTGGTTTATTAATCCCAACCAAAATGTCTGTGTCACTTAATTCGATTAAAGCAAAATTATTTGATATCGAATCGCTTAAAAAATCTAATTACTTATTGATGCCAAATAAGTTTGAGGTTGTTATTGGTATTCCTGCTTTAGATGATCCCACTTTATCTGATAAGGCGATTCATCGCTTACGCAGCACACTTGAGATGGTAGAAGAGTTAGCATTTAACGAAAACATTGCCATTTACCGAGCCGAAAATGCCAAAAGCGCGGCGCAACACATCATCAAGTTCGCCGCATAAACCGTTAAATCTTCAATTTATCTGATCACATCGCTTTATCCCTCCTATCTGGGTAAAATTCACTTATTTAGTGGTCAATATGATTAATAAATAACCACCTCAAACCACAGCTGATTTCTTTTTGTTCTGTTTGAACAAAAAAAGACCGATAAAACCAGTACTATTAAAGGAAATTGCCGAAGCCGTTACACCATCTGTGTAACGGTTTGGCTATGTCTATTGATCCCGACCCCAGCAATAGTTAACAATAATTCCACTATCAAGAGCTGACTCTGGTGCTGCCAGAGGCCCCCTTGTCACTCAATTCAAAATATACTAAAAAATCTTAATCACACTTGAATTGAATCGATGCAATTCTTAACAAAATGCCCTATTTACAACCCCTCAATTGAGGCGTTGCTATTGGTGTGTTTGTAACTAAAAAACTTACAGTTAAGAAAGGTAGAGCAAAAAGTAATACGGACTAGATGGTCAATAGAAACAAAAGGGAAGGATCTCAACGCAGTGGTTGCCACAAATGCAGAACGATTGAAAGTCGTTCAGTGCAACGTGCAGAGTAAATAGTGAGAGAAAGATTAATTATGGAGCTAACACGATGAGTACACTAGAGTATTTGGCCTTTTTAACCCCTAGCGGTGTGGCGTTAGGCGGTAAGGCTGCCGGAAGCAGAAGAATACTCAAATGGCAAGATGTTGCAGCCGCGATGGCGATGGGGAACCTCAGTGAGGAAGCCTATCTGCTGGGGCTGGCGAAATATTGTCATGACAGTAATGCAACCAAAGGGTTGCATGTAGTGATGTCGAAAAAGTCATCATTATTAATCGCCAGAAAAAAATGGAAAAGTACCCGCGACGTTTCAGCAGATTTAGCCATGGTGGCCTGCCTTGAAGCCGTGGCCAATCATAATTGTCCACCCTGTAGTGGCACCGGCATTATTCTTGATGAAGCCTGTGAAAATTGTGCTGGTATTGGCCATAACCGAATTACTGAGGCCAGTAAATACACCATGGCGAAAATGGATAAACGTAACTGGCAACGCCGCTGGCGACCGCGCTATGAGGAAATTTATCAAATTTTAGTGGCCGCAGAAGATGAGTTGGCCCAGCATCTAGCAGTTCAGCTCGGTTAACTGGCGCACTCATCTTTCGCATCATAACGGCGTTATTTTCGTATTCAAACAGTTACATATGATCTATATGCGCCTATTTTACGTGCGAAAAGGCCTTGTTCTGAAGCGAAATCTAAGCACGCTGAATGTACTCGCTAAATGTCACATAGCAATTATTTATAGGATCTAAAATGGAAAAGTGGAAAAGTCACATTCGTGCGGCAATTATTGGTGTGGTGCTAATGGTTGTATTAAATATTGGCATGGTGGTGTGGTGGGCCGCGAAACTTGACGCCTTGCTTATCAACGCCGTCACCCGGGCAGAGTTGTCGTTAAGAGATGAAAGGATTAAAAATATCAGTGATGCGGTGAAAGCCAATAAAGAAGAGTTGCAACGCGCCGAAGATAAACTGGACCGTATCAACCGTTTATTAACCACCGATCAACAACGTTCGTTGTAATACCCCATGGATCCCTTGCCATGGTCCCCACCATACGGGGTCAGACCAAAATAAATTTTGCGGACAAACTTGTTTGTCTCAAAATTCTTTTTTGCTCTGACCTCAGTTGCGGTGATGATAACCGAAAACCCCCAACCAAAAAAGCACACTAAAAGGCAATAGAACCGATGACAGAACAAACCATTGATCTGGGAGGCTTGCCTGCACCGGATATGATTGAAGCACTCGATTATGAACAAATCGTCACTCAACTAAAACAATTATTGCTGGCCCGTAACGCCGATTACGCCGAGATGCTGTCGTATGAATCAGATCCGCTGGTGATCGCCATCGAAGCCTTTGCTTATAGAGAATTATTATTACGCCAACGTATCAATGAAGCGGTGCGCTCCAATTTGCTGGCTTTTGCCACCGGGGCCGACCTCGATCAGTTAGGCGCTTTTTATGGCGTGGTCAGACAAACCGGCGAAGGCGACGAGATATTGCGGGTGCGAATTAAAGACCGGATCCTTGGCTCTAGTACTGCCGGTGGTGAGGCTCATTATCGTTATCAGGCGTTTTCGGTCAGCACAGATATTCGTGATATTGCGGTAGATAGCCCAGAGCCGGGGTTGGTGCGGGTGTCGGTTTTGGCCAATACTGGGGTCGACATTGGACCACTGGTCGAAAAAGTTAAAACCAGAGTGGCTGCCCCTGATGTGCGGGTGTTAACAGATACCGTTGAAGTAGTGCCGACTGAGTTGGTGGCGGTGGATATTGTTGCCGATATTTTGCCGTTAGAGGGCAGTTTGCCCATTGACCGAGATATTTTGTCACAGAGTTTTACCGACCGACTCGAATTACAGCGTCGTCTGGGTTGGGACTTGGCCCCTAGCTGGATCATCAGCCAATTACACAGTGATAATGTCAAAGAAGTGCTGTTGCAGCAACCCTCGAATAATGTGGTGATCCAACCCAATCAATGTGTCGTCGCCAACAGTATCACCCTGAATATTATTACCAATAACATTTAACGGAGCCAGTCACATGACAATTTTACCGTTAAATGCCTCGCCATTGCAGCGTGATTTGGAAATTATCGCTGGCCCGCAGCAGGTGACTTACGACAGTATCGCGGCGATGCCGGGGGTTAAATATAACCCGCCTGATTTTATGCTGCCTTGGCTTATTTGGGAATATGGGCTTGAGCACCTGCTGCCTTATCTGACTGACCCGCGTTTGGCGATCCAAGAAGGTGTGCGTTGGCAGCGTATTAGAGGCACTCCAGAAAGTGTCGATATGGCCCTTGGTTGGTTGGGACTAGCAGATACTGTGATTGAGCCGGAGGTTCCCGGTGCCCATTTTTATGGTTACCAGATTGATCCTCAAAGGGTGATATTGCCTAGTGAACTGGACAATATCCGCGTTGTCACTCAGTTTTCTGCGCCATTACGTGCCCGTTTGTCACGACTTTATCATGGTTATGATGTACGCCGGGTGGTGCTGGATGAAAGCGATTATGGTGCTTTGTTATCCGATTATAGCGGTGTCGACCGCGACGGTGTGGTGTTATCTTTTGGCCGTGACCAGAGTCGTGCCCTCAGCCTAGATGTTGATGTGTCGGCTGTCCAATTGCCGGTGCGTAGTGCACGGGTGCAAGACGTTTATTGGCCGATGCTCGATGCGCAACCTTTTGGCGGCATTGTTAATCATAGTGTCCGAACCAGCGATCGCGGCAATACCGCCCAGTTGTCAGGCCAATCTTGGCTGGGCAAATGGGATGAGCGTAGTTGGCATGTCAGTGATGCGACCTTAATTGGTGGTGCTTTAACACCTACCCATGCGCTCGGGTTTGATGAGCGGGTTGAACAAAATATGGCTGTCGCGGCAATCAAAAGCAGCGATCGCAGCATTATTTATCTCGATAGCGCATTGCCAGTTTGTGATGGTATAAGGTTCACTCAGCGAAGTCTCAGTGTTGGTGGTGAGTTCTGGGGTGGCTACTGGGATCAACGCAGTTGGAGTGATCCGGGCTTCCCATTAATTGGTGACAGTCTGTCATCCACTTATACCGATATCACTCTGATCAGCGAAATTATCGTTGCTGTCAATGTCGGTTTGGTGCTTAACAGCAACCACAGTATCAGTTTGACCGATAACAACCCGATCGGCAGTAATCTTGCGGGCAGCGTGCTGTTTGAAGAACGCAGTGCGGGCATCTCGGTGCAAAACCAATTCTGGGGTGGCCAGTGGGATACCCGTAGTTGGGGCGACCTCGGTTTCCCGGTGATTGGCGGCGCAATGACGTTAAGCACCATCACTGATATCCCCACCAGGCAAATCACGGTTGCTGCGGTGATTGATAGCAGCGAAACACGTAGCTATAGCATCAGCGGATTTGATGGTGAACCCGTTGCCAGCAACCTTGCGGGCAGTGTGCACTATAAAGAACGCAGCATCGGCGTATCGATACAAGGCCAATTCTGGCGCGGTGACTGGGATGAACGCATTTGGGATGACGTTGATTATGTGTTTATCGATTTTACCCATAGCAGAGATTAACTCTCAACACAACACAACAGAGCATAACTATTCAGGGTGCTGAATAGTTACAGAAATAACCACACCATTTCACTATTTTATACAACGGAGTAACTACCAATGGCAATATTAACCAACTCAGGCCGCAGTGAACTGGTCCGGGCAATTTACCAGCAACCAGTATTTATGGCCTGGGGTCGGGCCGACGGCGCATGGGTAACACCACCAGCAGAATCACTGGACAGCAGCGGTTTACAAGATGCAATTGGCTATCGCCAAGCGACTCAGGTGCGTTATTGCGTACCCGATGAAGCGGGCCAAATCGAAGTGAGTTCGGGTAAATTCAGTCTGTCTGATGAACCGACTCGCCACCTTTACCTTCAATTTCGTTATGATTTTATTGATGCCGTAGGCGAAACCATTCGTGAGATTGGCGTTTACCTTGGCACGGCTGTGCAGGCAGGTTTGCCAGCAGGACAGGTGTATTTCACCACGGCTGAGGTCGATGACAGTGGCAAGTTATTACTGCTTGAAAACTATCGTCCCTTATTACGTGATGACAGCGTGCGCGAAAGCTTTGACTTTGTGGTGACCTTTTAAAAAAGAGTAATTATTCAGCGCACTTTAAGCACGCTGAACAATTACACAGGAGAAAATAATGCTAGCAGATTACTACAATCGTCATCAGTCACAGCCAAACACTGAAAAGGTGCTGTTTCGGGCAGGCAAAGGTCTGCAAAGTGCCGAACTCAATGAGATCCAATCACAAGCTTATGACCAGACCCAAGGGGTGGCAGATGCCTTGTTTAAAGAAGGCCACCTCATTGCTGATGGTCAGGTGGTGTTTCAGTCTGAGCAAGCCCCAGACGCAGTACTGATTGAAGCCGGTAAAGTGTATCTGCGCGGCATGGTCAGAGACGTGGCCCAGGCGCAGTTATCTGTGCCGATGGATCAATTGGTCGATGTCGGTGTCTGGTTAACCACCAGCACAGTGACCGAGGTACAAGACGGCAGCTTGCGCGACCCAGCTAACGGCACCCGTAATTACGGTGAACCTGGTGCGGCACGCCAGCTGTATAGCTGTTTATGGGGATTGCCAGATCACAATCCTAACCCTGAGGCAGACGATGATAATCCGGGCGATTTCTTCCCGGTGCATAAAATTGATAACGGGGTTTTAAGGGTTAAACAACCGCCACCACAACTGGATGGTATCACTGTAGCGCTGGCCCGTTATGACAAAGAATCGAATGGTTCTTATGTGGTGAATGGCCTCAGAGCATTGTTTTTAACTCAGGATATTAACGACCAGCATTTTACCCTCAGCGAAGGTAAAGCCCATGTCGATGGTTTCGAAATATCACTGAAATCTGCGGTGCGCAAGTCATTTGTCGGCGACCCGGATTTACAGTCGGTGGATTCTGAATCTCATCAATTTCGTGGTGATGGCGATGGCAAAATGCGGGTTATCCTCTCACATACGCCACTGGCAGCTGTGACCAAGGTCAATGGCGCGATTGAGAAAACCGTTAACTTGCAACGAGGACTGAGCAGCGCCGATCCGCTGCCAGATATTTCGGTGTACGCTATCGAAACCATTAAGCAGGGGGCCACGACGTATGTGGCTGGCACTGATTTTGATTTGGCCAATGATACCGTCAACTGGAGCCGTCCAGGCGCAGAACCGGTGTCTGGCAGTAGTTATCAGGTGAAATATCGCTATCGGGCAGATATTGTCATTGAGGACCAAGGCGAAGATGGCTTTACTGTCGCTGGTTTGGTTGAAGATGAGGTATTGTTTGTTGATTACGACTTCAAACTGCCGCGCATCGATTTACTGACCTTAGACCCAGAGGGCGTGGTCCGCCGTATCAGTGGGATTTCACATCAGTGGCAACCATCAGCACCGGCATTACCGCAAGGGCAACTGGCATTGGCGAGCATTGAGCAACATTGGTCGCAAAATACCAAACCCGCAGTGGTGAATCAGGCGACCCGTGTGGTGGCGATGGCAGAAATTGAATCGATGCAGCAGCAAATCAGTGACTTGTTTGATTTGGTGGCGATGGAGCGTTTGCGTAACGATGCCAATCTTGATGCCCCGGTGGCGAAAAAAGGTGTCTTTGTTGACCCCTTTCTTGATGATGATTTACGCGATAAAGGTGCGGTGCAAACGGCGGCGATTATTGCTGGTGAGCTGATGTTGCCTATTCAGGGCACTGTTGAACAGATTGGCCTCACCGTCCACACCGCCCAGACCTTGCCGTATACCTTAGAGCCGGTATTGGTTCAGGCAATGAAAACCGCCAGCATGAAAGTGAATCCGTATCATGCGTTTGAACCCTTGCCTGCGCTAGTAACATTGGGCCCTGCACACGATCGCTGGACCCAGAGCGAAGGTGATTGGAGCGGCGTGATCACCGCCCGGTTTATGTTGCAAGGCAGTGGTAATCCCACCAGTTTCGGTGAAGTGTTGGCCCAGCGTAGTGTGGGTTTTTCACTGAGTGACTTTAAGCCCAATGAAGCCCTCGTCAGCGTCATCTTCGATGGCATTACCGTTACAGCGGTATAGGCTCTGTACTGATATAGGTTTTTGTTTTGCTTTGCTCTTCTCTGTGTTCCTCTGTGGCCTCTGTGCCTCTGTGGTGTCTGAAAAGAACAGAGCGGCAAACCTAGCAGGTTAACTTAGTCACTATTTATTTCCACTAGTCTAGACCCAGCGGAGCAACAACATGACAATTCAAGCAAGTCCCATAGGTATTGCCGCAGGCCAGTTTTCTGTGCCAGCCGATATTCCTGCGGGCACCAAATCGGTGGTGTTTAATGGGGCTGATGGCTCTCGAGCCGAAGCCTTATATACCGGTAGCAGTAAAATTGAGACCGCGAAATTAGGTCGACTGATCACCACCGCCAGAGGATTCGAACCGCTGGCACAAACCTTTACCCTCGAAGCTGCTCGTCAAATTGCGGCGGTTGAAGTGTATTTCACTCAGCTGGGTTCAAGCCCAATTAGAGTGCAAATTCGTGAGATGACCACGGGATTGCCTAACCAGGAAATCCTGGCACAATCTAGCTTAGACGCAAATCAACTGACACTTGATGGTGCCAGTCAATTTGCTTTTACCCCGGTGCATCTTAATGCCGATCAAGAATATGCCATTGTGCTGCTGACTGACGATGTTGATTATGAGGTTGCGGTTGCCGAGGTTGGTCAGCTTGATCAGAACCAGGGTTGGGTGACCAGCCAGCCGTATCAGGTGGGGGTGTTGCTGTCTTCCAGCAATGGCCAGACTTGGACTGCTCATCAGAATACCGACTTAGCGTTTAATCTGCTGGCGGCGAAATTTAGCCAGACCAGTGTCCAGGTACCTTTGGGCACCGCGATGGTGGCAGACGTCAGTGATTTATTGCTGTTGGCGGGCATTGAACGACCAACAGTAGGCAGTGATGTGCAAATCGTGGCTACCACGACATCGGGCACTAAGTATCGGTTGCAAGAAGACAGGCCGCTAAATCTGCCCACCCGTTTAATCGATGATGTGCTCACTGACCCGGAAACCATCTTGCCTGGCCTGAGTCTACTGGGCGAAATCCGTGGCAGTGAACAGTTTAGTCCGGTGATTTATCCTGGTATTCAACTGGCCAAAGGTAAGTTAGATGAAACGGCCGAATATATCAGTCGTGCCTTTGCCAGTGGCGATAACGCCACCATCAAAGTCACCTTTGACGCGATTGTACCGGGTCAGGCCAATGTCGCGGTGTTTGCTGATATTGATGATGAATGGCAAGCGTTGACGTTAGACAACAGTTCACCGGTCGAAGGTGGCTGGTTAGAGTTGGCGTTTAGCTTGGCCGACACCTCTACCGAGTTGGTGCGCATTAAGCTGGTATTGTCTGGCAATGCCCAAGACCGACCACGGGTGCGACGTTTGCGGGCCATTTCGATTTAAGGATTGAGCCATTAAATAACATTCCCAAAAATCTTTTTCTCTGCGTTGCCTCTGCGTCCTCTGTGACTCTGTGGTAGTCGCAAAGAACGAAGCCAATTGTTATCCAGTGTGATCGGTGCCTTAATTTGGCAGTAAACGGTGATTTTCTGTTGTTTCACACATGAATGATGGGTTTCGCTGCGCTCTACGCCATCCTACGGGGGCTTATTTAATGGGCAGCATACCATCAATTAAAATTAACCCACAAGAGGTGCCATTATGGCTGATCCAACCACGGCAAACCGGGTTTATCCCAAACCCCATCCTGACAATACCTTGTTAAACGACGTTCAGCGCCTGAGTCAGGCGTTTGACATGATTGACGCTGATATCTCAGCGGCCGAAGCGCGTGAAGCGCAGGTGAATGAAAGATTACGTCGCGTGCGTCTCAATACCCTGCTCAACGAAAACCTGTTTTTAGTCTAGTCAAACAGTCACAGTCCGATATATAAAATATTATAGGAAAACTCATGGCAACGCTTAATAGCGCAATCCAGGCGCTCGTCGATAATTTACACGGCAAAATGACGGACAATGATCCGGCAAATCGGCTTACCGCCGAAGATCAATCGCTGGTGACCAGCGCTATTAGCAAGTTGTCTGAGCACACCAGCTGGGAACTTGCATTAGTGGCAGTTGCCGAAGGACAGTTAATAGATGCAGGCCAGACACTAACAGACAGTGTGACCCCTGTGATAGATAGCTTAAACACCGCGGCTACTGATGTCACCACCGCAAAAGACACCTTGGTGGGTCAGACCACCAATTTGGCCCAGCTAAAACAAGCCAGTGATGACGTTCAGGCGATGCTGGATAATTTTACTGACGCCAGTTTGGCCGAATTCACCAATAAGGTAGCGGGTTCACCTAAAACCGTCTTTGGTGTGCAGCCGATAGAAACCAGCGGTCAGGGGCTTGAAAATCAGCGGGCACCAACGGCATTTTCGGTATATGACAGTGATGGCGAATCTTATGTAGTACGCCCTTGTTATCACACGGCTGGCACTGAAACTGAATGGGCAAAACTTGAAACATTAAAGTTGCGTGGTGATGGTGGCGGTAAAGAGGTATTGGGCTTTCATTATGTGCATTTTCATACCTTTGATGCTTCACCTCAGACTTATGTTTTTCAATATGGTGCCAGTGCGATATTGCCGTTGGCGGGTAAGAACGACAGTGAGGGCATGAACTATGTTAGGCTTTTCAGCACCCAGTCGACCGCTTCAAGCGCATGGGCTGATTATGCTGGTATCTATGTTTTACACCCTGGCAGCAATATTGGCAGCGAGTCAATCACCAAACCAAAAAGGTTGATTGGTGCCACAGACCAATGGGGCATCCCCACTTCAACATTCCATTTTTGGAATGATGTTGGCGTGCTTTATGACAATATGCGCCACTGTGTCACCATGGTTGATGATACTACTGGTACCCTGATTCAAAAATATAGTGATGGCAATGTCGATACCCAAATCGCCATTGCAGATTCTGCGGAGTTGCAGGCTTATGTTGACGCTGGCGACTTTACCGTGGTGAAATTTATTAACCACCTGTTGCAATGGCCTTTTGGCAACCGCCGTTCTGATACCGCCGAAGTGGCCATGGCGGTGAGTCATGAATCGGATTGTCATGGTTATTATGGCAAGCTTGGGGATACCGTGAGAATGGGCGGCAGTATGT
>JBLGCB010000198.1:0-11532 GCA_047617105.1 Phenylobacterium sp.
CAAGCGTATGGTGATACATTGAATCGACAGTTCAGAGGTTATGATGCAAAAAGATAAAGTATTGCAATTAATGGTGCTGTTTAGCAAAAAGCTCGGTGGCAGTATTTCCGATGTTAAAATGATGAAGTTGTTATACTTCACTGACAGGCTTTCACTGGTTACTACCGGACACCCGATTAGCTATGACAGTTATTATGCCTTAAATCGAGGCCCAATCTTAAGCGGCACCAAAGCGTTGATTGATGCCGGGTCTGAGGCTGGGTTTGAAGTTTGTGCAGACTCTAAGTGGTCGGCTACCTTCACTGCGCCTGTCATGGGCCAAAGTCCCAAAGGGTTTCCTTTAAAGCATTTCTCGCTGATTGAAGGGGTTATAGATAGTAAGCAGACGCATGATGCCCTATGCGAAGCCGAAATTGAATTTGCTGAGCAGATTTTTGCTGATATCGCTGAGTTAGATGATGATGAGATTGTGGCATGGTCACATCGCAAAGATGTTTGCCCTGAATGGACGTGGCCTGATGGCAGCAGAAAACCGATTCAAATCGATAGTATTTTTCGTACCATTGGCATGAGTGAGCATGAGATTGCCGAACAAATAAAAGAGATTGATTATCATAAGCGGCTGCTGGTTGATTGACACCATGGCAAGTGGACTGATGAAGTCCAAGCTTGCCAGTGAACGGGTGAAGAATCATTATCGTACCGTGTTTAGTCCTGCGAGCTCTGTGGAGTAGCACTTGTTTCGTTTATTTCATTTCATGTTATCTCATTTTTTTAGTCGCTAGAGACGTTACCCTCAAGCCGTTTTAAGCGCTATACTGCTAGAATATCCCAATGCTTAGACAAAAATAAAACCAATCAAAAACCAAGGAACACCCAATGGATAACCATGAAAAAATCAACTACCTTGAATTTCCCGCGAAAGATATTCAGTTGGCAAAAACGTTTTTTGGCCAAGTATTTGGCTGGGCATTCGAAGATTATGGACCTGACTACATTGCATTGACTAATTCGGTCAGCAGCGCAGGTATCGACTTGGGCTTTTATCACGCGCCTTTGGCTTCTTCCACCGCCAATGGTAGCGCGTTGGTGGTGTTTTATAGCAACACGCTTGAGCAAACTCAGGCTAAAATCGAAGACAATGGCGGCACGATTGTAAAAGCTATTTTTGATTTTCCCGGTGGACGACGGTTTCATTTTACCGACCCTAATGGCAATGAGTTTGCCGTTTGGTCTGATGTCGCGGCATCCGTCACGGAACAAAAGACGTAAACCCAGTCAAATGTAACTGTTCAACGTGCTTAGATTTCGCTTCAGAACAAGGCATTTTCGCACGGAGAATAGGCGCATATAGTCATATGTAACTGTTTGAGTACGAAAATAACGCCGTTATGGTGTGAAAGATGAGTGCGCTGAATAGTTACAAAGATAGAAGGTGAAATATGAGCGTAGCAAAGATAATGAGCACTGATGTGGTCACGGTTGAAATGGACGATCCGCTGTGGTTTGTTCGGGATATTTTTAATCGCGCGGCGTTTCATCATTTATTGGTGGTTGGCCAAGATGGCCTGTGTGGGGTGATATCCGACCGGGATTTGCTTAAAGCGTTAAGCCCAACCCTCGACACGGCCGCAGAAACCACCAAAGATCGGGCAACACTCAGCAAAAAAGCTCATCAAATTTTAACTCGAAAACCAGTCACGCTGCCACCAACTGCCAGTGTTTATGAAGCCATTGATATTTTTAATGAGTATCCTATTTCGTGTATTCCAGTGGTCAACCGTGATAATAAACCTGTAGGCATTTTAAGCTGGCGGGATATTTTAAAAGCGGTCGGGAAAAAATCAAAATAAGTCACTTTGAATGAGAACGGAAATGCTAAATGCATAGAATTTTTTCGGCGCTAACAGTGCTGTTTTGTTGCTTTGTCGGCTGGATTATTTATTTGGCCAATACCGGCCAGGCTTCGCCGTTTTTTAAGTTGGTTAGAACAATTCCCTACGGTGATAAGGTCGGTCATATGCTCATTTTTGGCTTGCTCACATTAGGGTTTAACGTGATGAGCAAATTCAAGGTGTTTACCTTAATCAGACTGAAGATGTTTGTCGGCACGACACTGGTGGCCAGTTTTGCCTTGCTTGAAGAGTTGAGCCAGCATTTTGTCGCAAGCAGAATCCTAGATATGGGTGATCTGCTTGCTGATGTCATTGGTATTTCGCTGGCAACCTTATTGTGTTGGTTGTGGCTGCGCTTTAGACCTCTATCTCATAAGAAGTAAATTTACGCACATTAATCACTCCGGTATCAAAAATCAAATACTGCCCTTTTATGCCAAGCAAGGTGCCTTCCACTTCGGGTTTTTTATCAAAGTTAAATGAAGCGATTTTGGTCGGATAGGTTATTACCGGAAAGTCGATGGTGGTGATTTCTTCGTCCAGTCGGGTAACGGCATCTTCGCCAAATTTAAGTCTTAATTCGTCGAGTCGGCTGCTGATTTGGGGGATCAGTTCATCGGCTTTGGCTTTAAGGTCCATTGGCGCATTGTTGCCTTTTAATATCGCGCGCCAGTTGGTTTTGTCAGCAATAAATTCGGCCAAAGCGACTTCTACTAAGCCTGATTGTAAGCGAGTGCTCACGGCAAAAATGGGCAGTGCCTGAGTGGCACCCTGGTCAATCCAGCGGGTCGGAGTTTGGGTGTGACGGGTGATGCCGACTTTTAATCCTGAGGTGTTGGCCAGATAAACATAATGTTTGATCATGCAATTTTCTTCACCCCATTGCGGTTCGCGGCAAGTGCCCTTATCGTAGTGGCAGGTTTCGGGTTTAAGAATGCACATATCGCAACTGGCCAGTTTGGTCATGCATACATAACAGTGGCCCTGTGAATAACTCTTTTTGCTCTTTTTACCACACGATGAGCAGAAGATGTTGCCAGTATGCACCATCTTGAATGTTTGACCAATCAATGGATTTAGGGCGATTCGTTGGTCGCCTACGGGCAGTGCATACTCTACATTGCTGCCTTCAATTGGCGTCGACTCAGCGGCATTTAACTGAGTTTTCATTTTGGTGAGGGTGCCAGTAATTGTTTCTGTCATCGTGTTATCCCGCTATTGATGTGTCCCGCTCAGACCCGTTCAGTTAAGGTATTTAAGGTGCTGAGGTATTGGAGGTATTGTTGCGGTCAGTTTACAGGATTTTTGCCAGTGCAGGATATATCTTTGCTGAAAACTTGGGGGTTTGCGGCAAAATTGCAACTATTTATGATTAATGCATTTTGTTCTAACACCTACACTAGAATCAACAGCAGCAGCGGCGATTGTCTGACATTATGAAAGAACCTGTGGATATTGAAAAATTACAAGAAGCCTTAGAAAAAGCTTATTCCCGAGAGACTAAGAAAAAATAACCGTTACACTTGGATGGATGGATGGCTATCCAGCAATTTTCTTTAATGCCGCGCGTGTCGCCACAGCCAGCGCGTCTTCGGCAGTGGCTTTAATGTCGGGGATCACACCAACACCTTCCCAGTTGGTTTTGGTGATAGGGTTCCAAGCACGACGATAGGGCACAATCACTCTGATATGGCTGCTTATCTTGCGGGCAAATACCGGATGCGCACCCCCACCGGTGGTTTCGCCGACGATGGTGGCGCGGCCAAAGCTTTGCAGGTTATAGGCAAACTCTTCAGCGGCACTAAAGGTGAATGCACTGGTCAATACATAAATGGGGATGTTCTGGGCAATTCGTTGACCAGGAATGTCGGTGAAAGTCAGTGATTGTCCGACTTCGTTGCCATCACGATCATAAAACAAGTTAAGCCGGGTCGGCTTGTCGAATAAAAAACTCGAAATAAATTCAATCATTTTTGGTGAACCACCGAGGTTATCGGTGAGATCAAATATCAATGCTTTGGCATGTTTTACCTTACCTAACATTTTTGTCACTTCTTTACGGGCATGCCAACTGTTATCAAAGCGGTTGAATTTGAAATAACCGATATCATCCGCACTCACCTCAGCCCGCTCTAAACCATAATTTTGTTGTAACTCGGCATGATGCGCTGCTTGTGCTTTGTCAGCATCACTTTTTGGTGCACTGGTTTGGGTTGGTTTTTTCACCGCGCGAACGGCCAAATGTTTATCGTGGCTGGTGTGTTGTAGGTCAGCGGTAAGCTTGTCGGCCAACGCCTGATGTTGGGTGATTTGCTGGTATTCGCCCGCTTCAAGACGGCTTAAAATAGCCGCTTCCATTTTAAGCGCCATTTGTGGATAAACATAAGCTTGATTGAGTAACTTGAGTACTTTTTCGATGGTTTGCTGACGCTTTTGGCTGGTTAGCTGGGTTGAGTCAAGGGCTGAGGTTTGAGATTTGGCCGGTGGTGCTGTAAAAATCCCTAGGGCAAATGAAAATAGCGAAATAAGGATAAAAGCAGCACGCAGCTTGGTTTTGCAGATTGACATAGACAGTGCCTTAAAATTGGTGGCTTATTACCAAGTTTAGTGGCTTTGCCATGGTTTGACAATGATGTGCAACAAAACACTTTGATTGCATACAGCGATTGGTTACTATCTGGCATCGCCTTTTTACTCATTCATTATGATCAGGATACTTATGCATAAGATGCCTAACATGCCCTTCAAAACACCCAGCAAAACCCTTATCGCGGCTTTCGTTTGTACAGTACTTGGTACCTCGCTCGCCGGTTGCGGTAGCAACAACTCAGCCAATAGTTCGGCCAACAATTCGGCAGACAAGGCCTTAAACGAGCAAACCGTCTCAGCCAGTCGGGCGAAAATCGATGCCATTATTGACCGCCACACCCGTGATTATATGATGTTACAACCAGCCATGGCCACGGCGCTGAATTTGTCGGCAGCTGTGGGCGGAGATTACTCTCGTCGTTTGCCTGACTATTCGGTGGCAGGTTTCAAGCAAGTACAGCAAACCATGGGCAATGCGGCTAAAGAGCTCAATGCCATTGATTTAGAGCGCTTATCTGATAAAGACCGTTTACATGTGTCGGTGAATAAGGCGATTGATGCTTATTTTGCCGGTAGCGCAGACTTTTCTGGTGGTTATATTGATACTTGGGGCGGTCACTTGCCTTTTGTGGTCAATCAAATTTCTGGGCCACTCATCGATATCCCTACCGTGTTGCAAGATCAGCACACCATCAGCAATCGCCAAGATGCAGATAATTATTTAACCCGTTTGGCGGCGTTTGAAGTGGTGGTGATGCAGGTGCTAGAAAAGGTTATCGCCGATGATAAAGCGGGCATTATTTTGCCGAAAAAATTGTTCCCCAACACTTTGGAATACCTCAATGGTTTTGCTGCGGGTCAAGCCAGTGAACATTCGCTTATCACCAGCTTTAAAGAACGCCTAAATAAAGTCAGTGGTATGGATGGCAAGATGCGCGAGCAATATCTTGAAAAAGCGACCTTGATTGTGCAAAACGGCATTTTTCCGGCATATGCCAAAGTGGAAGCGTATATGAGCAAGCAGCAACATCGGGCATCAGATAGCGATGGTATTTGGGCGCAGCCGGGTGGGGCAGAGTTTTATCGCCATGAGATTCAATATTTGGGCGATTCATTGCGCAGCCCGGATGAAATTCATCAGATTGGTTTAGATGAAGTGGCCCGTATCACCGAAGAAATGGATTTGATTTTAAAAGACAATGGCAAACGTTATGGCACCGTGGGTCAGCGTATGTTAAAGATGAACGATGAAGCGCGTTTTTTGTATGAAGATTCTGATGAAGGTCGTGAAAAGTTGCTGGCGGGTTTACGTAAAGATGTCGATACCATCATGGAAAAAGCGCCGATGTTATTCGCCACTTTGCCGAAGATGAAAGTGGTGGTGAAGCGAATTCCGGTGGTCAGAGAGAAAGGCGCAGCGGGTGGTTATTACCAGCCGCCAGCATTGGATGGTTCACGAGATGGCGAATATTATATTAATTTGTATGATATGAAATCTAACCCGAGTTTTGGTTTGAAAACCCTGACTTATCATGAAGCTGTGCCTGGACATCATTTTCAGGCCGCGTTAAATATGGAGCAAAAAGACTTGGGCATTATGCGCCAAAACGGCCAGTTTAATGCGTATGTTGAAGGTTGGGCGTTATATTCAGAATTACTGGCCGAAGAAATGGGTATGTATGAAGATGATCCATGGGGTGATTTGGGTCGTTTACAGGCTGAGCTATACCGTGCCGCCCGATTGGTAGTCGATACCGGTTTGCATCATAAACGTTGGTCTCGTAAGAAGACCACGGATTACTTCTCTGAAACTACGGGCACTATACGTAGTGCAGCCGAAGGCGCGATTAACCGCTACATGGCTTGGCCGGGTCAGGCTTTGGGTTATAAACTGGGCATGTTAAAGCTGGTGGAATTACGTGCATGGGCCAAAGCTGAGTTGGGTGATAAATTTGATATTAAAGTTTTCCATGATGTAGTGTTGTTGGCGGGATCTCGGCCGTTGCCTATTTTGGAAGATGATATCAAACGGTGGATTAAAGGATATAAATAAAAAATAACGGCGTAGGGTGCGCACATCGCACCCAACGCATTATAACAAAATTGAATCAAAAAAAGCCTTTATCAATACCTGAGATTTTGATTGGTTCAAACAACACACCCCCAATTGAAAAGGTTCGATGTCACCGACCTTCTGTAAATACCGCACCCGCTCTTTAACCGGGCTGTTTTCGACCACCACTTGCGGCACAATGCCAATACCACACCCCAACGCCACCATACTGACCAGGGCTTCATGACCTGACACGGTGGCATAAATGTTGGGTTTACCTTGCTGTTTTTTGCGATACCAGATGTCAAAGCGTTTACGCACTGGGCCGTGCTCGGCCAATATAATCGGCATATCCGACCAAGTGATGTTTTGGTGCTGGTTAAGTAAGAGTTGCTGCACCTTACAATGGATGGTCGGCGCAATCACCGCCAGTTCAATACTCGCCAGCGGGAAAAAATAGACACTGCGCGGTAAATTGTCTGGGTTGGCGGCAATCACTATGTCGATGGATTTATGTTGTAATTGCGCTAATGCCACCGAGGCATCACCGGTGGTGAGCATAATTTCAACCAGTGGATGTTGCAACCGAAAACGTTCGAGCAAAGGTGGCAAATGACTGTAGGCCGCGGTCACAGAGCAATAAATATGTAGTTTACCGGTCAAAGACTGCTGCTTTTGCCCTAGGGTTTGCTTTAAAAGCTGCCACTGCTCGACTTGTAACTCAGCATAATGTTTAAAGGCGATACCCGCATCGGTAAGAGACACATTGCGGTTGTCGCGATGTAATAAATTACTGCCGACCTCTTGTTCTAAGCGTTGAATTAAACGGCTTAGTGTCGATGGGCTGACATGAAATAGCTGGGCAGTCTGACCAAAATGCAGACTCTGGCTTAAGTGTATAAACATGCTTAGCGCTTTCTGATCCATCGCATTATCTTTGTTTTAGGATTGATTTTACGATTATTGCATAAAACGCAATACTACGATGCAAATATTTCGTTTTCCTGCAAAGACGTTGTGGGTTATGCTGCGGTCACTGTCAGTTAAGACTGGCTATTTTCTACATTATCCGGAGTGAACCAATATGAGCAATTATTTTAATACTTTGAGCTTGCGTGAAAAACTTGAGCAGTTGGGCAAATGTCGTTTTATGAAGCGTGAAGAGTTCAGCGATGGCTGTAACTTCATCAAAGATTGGAATATTGTTATCGTCGGTTGTGGTGCTCAGGGTTTAAACCAAGGTTTAAACATGCGCGATTCTGGTTTGTCGATTTCTTATGCTTTGCGTGAAGCGGCGATTGCTGAAAAACGTCAATCTTGGCAGTGGGCCACCGAAAACGGTTTCACCGTTGGTAATTATGACGAACTGATCCCTCAAGCGGATTTGGTGTTAAACCTAACTCCTGATAAGCAACATACTTCTGCGGTTACCGCCGTTATGCCGCTAATGAAACAAGGCGCGACGTTGTCTTATTCACATGGTTTTAATATCGTAGAAGAAGGTATGCAAGTTCGTGCTGATATCACGGTAGTCATGGTTGCGCCTAAGTGCCCTGGTACTGAGGTTCGTGAAGAATACAAACGTGGTTTTGGCGTGCCAACCCTGATTGCGGTTCACCCTGAGAATGATCCACAAGGTAACGGTTTGGCCATTGCCAAAGCTTATGCCAGCGCCACAGGCGGTGATAGAGCCGGTGTGTTAGAGTCTTCATTTATTGCTGAAGTAAAATCTGACTTAATGGGTGAGCAGACCATTTTATGTGGCATGTTGCAAACCGCTGCTGTACTGGGTCATAAACAACTAATAGCCAACGGTGTTGATGCCGCTTATGCGCGTAAATTATTGCAGTATGGTTTAGAAACCACCACCGAAGGTTTGAAATACGGCGGCATCACTAATATGATGGACAGATTGTCAAACCCGGCCAAAATCAAAGCGTTTGATATGGCTGAAGAATTGAAAGTCATTTTAGGTCCTTTATTCCACAAACATATGGATGACATCATCGAAGGTCGTTTCTCTGCCACCATGATGGAAGACTGGCACAATGGCGATGCTAACTTGTTGAAATGGCGTGCTGCTACGGCCGATTCAACCTTCGAGCAAGCCCCAGATTGTGATACCCCAATCACTGAGCAAGAGTATTATGATAAAGGTCTATTCGTTGTTGCGATGATTAAAGCCGGTGTTGAATTGGCCTTTGATGCGATGGTAGATTCAGGCATTATCGATGAGTCTGCTTATTATGAGTCATTGCACGAAACGCCATTAATCGCTAACTGTATTGCGCGTAACAAGTTATACGAAATGAACGTGGTCATCTCTGATACTGCGGAATACGGTAACTACTTGTTTGCTCATGCAGCGGTACCATTACTTGAAGAGTATGCCTCAAGATTGACGCTGGAAGAATTGGGTGAAGGTATCAGTAACCCTTCAAACGGCGTTGATAATGCACGTTTAATTGAAGTTAATGAAGCGATTCGCAGCCATGGTGTTGAAGTGGTTGGTAAAGAATTACGTGGTTATATGACGGATATGAAACAAATTATCGAAGCTAACGGTTAAATAACCTCTGCCTTTGTGAAGGTTTGTCTTTGGCTGGAAGGTTACGCGTGGGGCGAAGGGGTAAGAAAGCGAATACGTGGAGCTTTAGTACCCCTGAGGTGGAGGCAGAATGCCGACAGGGAAACGTGACCACCCTACGGTATTCCATTCCATAGCAAGTTTGGGTTTTATTTAAAAACGATTGGGGTCTGGCGAATGCCGGACCCCTTTAATCAATTGTTTAAAACTGATTTACAAACGACTTAAACGCGTCTGATCATACAACTTAACATGACGTACTGTAAAAGGTGCAACCAAACCTGAGTTGGCCAATATCTTCTGGTCAAACTTCACCGTAATATTCTGCTCACCCACGGTTAAATTCTGCGCGCTATGCGTTTCCATCACAGGCTGCAATTGACCATAAGCATTATGGCCAAACAACGTCGCTCTCACTTCAAAACGACCCGCTTCTTTGACCGTTAAAGCCACGTTGGTTTGTGGATTTTTGGCGTTAACCAGGTTCAACAGTTTGCCGGATTTGTTTAGCTCGGCGGTATCCGGGGCCAAAGCAAAGGCGATTTTACCACTGCGATGGATTTGCTGACCGTTGTTGTTGGCTACGGCATTAACATGCAATTCGTATAAACCATTAACCGGTGCTTCAATCGCATCTGCATCAATGGCAAATTGCTGGGCTGAAATCTGCGCCACACCACTGGTTAAACGATTAACCTTAATGTTGCTTTGCTTGCCCGATGGTGAACGAATAAAAGCACTAACGGTGTTAAAGGCCAATGTTTGGTCTTTGGCCATCATTGCTGCATCAAAGCTGAACGCTTCACCTTGAGTGAAATACTGCTTTTTAGCCGATAAGGCTAATTGGTTGGCGCTATTTTTTTCTTTAACGTGGATGACGTAAAGATTGTCGCTGTCGATGTTTTGGTTGGTGCGTAATTTAAACGTACCCGGTTGTACATTGGCGGCGATTTTGATGGCACTGGCATGGTTGAAAATACCAGTGGCTTTTAAGTCATTTTCGCCGATGATATTGGTCGCCAAATTGACTTTAGGCTGGGCAGCAGCGCGTAATTCTAACGCTTCATTTTTCAATGGCTGACCACGGTCGCCTTGGCGTGAAATTTTAATTAACGCGCCTTTGGTGCTGGTGTGTACATTAACACCTTTACTCAATTGCTGACCATTAACGGTGAAGTAGTATTCATCACTGTGGCTGGTGGCCGCTTGATCAGCAAAGTTCAGCTGGT
Organism: Phenylobacterium sp.; assembly: GCA_047617105.1. GTDB lineage: Bacteria > Pseudomonadota > Gammaproteobacteria > Enterobacterales > Alteromonadaceae > JABSOG01. The sequence goes on from JBLGCB010000198.1 coordinate 10,354, forward strand.
CATTGCCTTTTAAAGCGAAGCTGAAGTTAATCGCTTCGCTGCTGTAATTGGCAGGGCTACTTTGCTCAGTGGCTGGTGCTGTTTGTGACGGGCTGGCGGCATTGGCAGCGGTGGCGGCCAATAAACTTAATGTGCCAGCAACGACTAGGCTGATGGTTTGCTTGTTGAATTGCTTAGTTTTTAATAAATGCATGACGGTTCCCTGCCTTATATGTCGTTACGAAGAATAGTGTCCAGACCAAAGCAGCTACGGCGGCTTTGCTGATGGCTTAAAGGTTCTGAGCCATTGGTGCGGCTTTTGTCTGTAAACCAAGTGGTGCCAGCGGCACTTTGTGAACTACATTCTAAGAATCCGTCAGAACAGTTATCTAACCAGTTTTGGGTGGTTTCTAAAGCCAACTGATATTGGTAACCACCACAGTAGCTGTCGCTGTCCCAAAAGGCTGAATCAACATCACTACCGACCACTGATTTAAACGGTTTTGGCAGCGCAGGGCGACCACTGGTGCCATACAGGTAGTTGGCATTATAAGAAGCCATCCAACTGACTTGCTGTTGTTTTACGGCGTTGCTTTTATAGCCCAATAACCAGCCTAAAACCGATTCGAAACTATTACCCGCAATGGCAGCATCGGCCAAAGGTGTGCCAGCGCTTGAAGGGGCAAGGGCAGTGACATTGTTCAAGGCATTGATGATGGCCGGATAGCGGCTGTCACGGGTTGGGTTTGACATGATCCAGCGAATGACATTACCACCATTAGAGTGGGTGATGGCATATAAGCTGGTGATGTTGTTGTTTTGGATGTAGCTGGTTAATTGCTCTGCTAAACAACCCGCTGCCGCATCGTCCCACATGTATTGATCAAAATCACAGTTGATGACCACATAGTTATTAGGATTAGATTGGTTCTTCATGACTGAATTGATGAAATCACCACCCCAGTAATCGTTGTAGGCGTCAGTATGTTTGCTGGTACCATGGAGAAAGGCCACGCCCGAAGCGGCGAGACTGCTGAATGAACACAGGCCAAGCATCAGCCCACAGCCCAATTTAACGGCTTTATTGATAGTCATTACTAATTGTTCCTTTGGTGTTTTAATTATCCTGTGTTGCTATAGTCCCTGTGCCGAGATAAATCAGGTATGAGGTCACACCTCCTACCTCCTTATCTCGGACCA
>JBLGCB010000199.1:0-11518 GCA_047617105.1 Phenylobacterium sp.
GAGGCTGTTAAAGCGTTTGAAAGACTCTGGTGTAATCTTGAGTTGCATGGATAACACGAATGATGTTTACCGTTGTATCGGTGACGTTATAGAAAATAATGTAATCCTTTACAGGAAAAATCGCACCCTCTTATCGGCGCAATGTTTTTTCAAGACCTTGTACAGTCAATCCCATCTCTGGCCTTTGCTTTAATGTCTGAAATATTTAACGGACCAGCAAGGCCACTGTCTAGTCCTTTTTGAATTTCACTCTGTAAGCACTCAAGCCTGAATTGGGCTATTTTCTCTTCGTCTTCTAGCAACCTTAAACCGCTGCGAATGACTTCGCTCACAGAATTATAACGTCCAGATTCTACCAGTTCTTTAACATAAGTTTCGTAGCGTTCGCCCAATGTTACATTAGCCATTATTTTGCCCTTTCACTTTTTATCTGTTGCTCTTAATAACGTATAATGTCATTTATCGTTATCAAGGGCAAACTAAAATTAGAATCATCAGGGTATGGAGTAGAGCTAGTCGCAAAAAATCTGGCCCCGGTTTTTCCAAATGACTACTACATATTCCGCCAAAATATTTTAACGAAACTGGTGAAAAGCAACTCAGTAACGTAGAACAAAATCATGCTTTACAGGCAGGTTAGTCTGCTGTTTACACCAAAGCAAATCTTCAAGCGCCTGTGAATAATTCAGTGGCTCGCCCCGCCAATCAGAAACCGCTGTTTGACTGTTAATGTTGGGCCATTGTACTGCCAAAAACTCTTTGCTTGTGGTAACTGCTAGTAAGGGTGATAGGGGATTCGGTTGTGTGATTTCACCTGCGGCGGTTTCAAACTCCCATTTCTGACCATTATTTTCTTGAGTTTGCGGCTGGACAGTTATGGCGTAATGACCCTTGTGTAGTTGAGCATGGTGAAATCGACATAACTTAATAAGGTTTTCAGGTTCGGTCTCACCACCCTCTGCCCAGTGTTCTGGTTTTTCTGCCAGCATTCAACACATTACCGTATTTATCCTCTAAAACCGTATACAAACTGGCATCACTACTGAAACGTTTGGCATTTTCCATCGAGATCCACTGATAATCCATGTTTGGTGGGGTGAGGAAATGGTCGTTATAACCATCTTTGGCTTCTAAAGTATCAACACTTAAATGTAATACCACCTGACAACGTTCATGACCAGCCAATGCCTGAACACCGCCATTTTCATCATCAACAGTTGTTGTAGCAATGTAATGTTCTGACAACGCAGCCAACCCGTCCGCACGTTTTTGGCTGTAACTGGCTTTTTCAACCACAGGCACTTCCGTGGAAGCATTTTGTCCCTGCTCAGGCGCTTCCGCGGAAGCATTTTGCTCCTTTTCAGCCACTTGTTCTGAATGATTTTTATCCTGCTGCCTCATGATTTCTTCAATCGCTTTAATCAGCAAGCCACCTTCAAGCTGAGGTAATTTAGCATGCAGAATCCACATACCTTCATCATCCTGATAATAGTCTAATTTTCGTTGTTGATATTCATCGCCTTGTTCTACAGGATTTTGATTTTCATCCACCAGTTGATATCTGCGCACCAGCTTTTCAATATGACTGGCAGTGCCGCCCAAGGCCACGCTCAATAAAATGTCTTCGTTATCATCTGTCGCCACTCTGGTCATCGCGCGAACTTTAGAATAACTGAGCTTACCGCTTTCAAACTCTTTATTGATGTTGGGCAGTTTTTCAAGGCTATGGGCCACTCTTAGTTTTTCGCGAGCCGTAGTAGCAGTCATGCCGCAATTCAAGCTTAACCAGTGTGAGCAAGAACGGATGCAGCCTCCTGTCGGTCATCCTGACACTCCACTTCACAGGTACATAAGCTCCAGGCATTCGCTTCTGTACCTGCTCACCCAGCATTTTTAAAAAACAATAAGTCGCGGCAGTAATTTGCCCGGCCAAAAGTGTGATTTCATCGCCAAGTTCGACATTACTAATATCCTTATATTCGCCAATGGAGTGATCAAATAAATGATTGTTATTTAATAACATTTTATTCTCCTGAGTGGAAGACTCATTAGATTTATACTGTATATAATTATAGCACTTTGTCGTTGTGTCGGTTATTTAACAAACGATTTATTGAGAACAAAAACTTCTAAAACAGCAGGTTAAATGCTTTCAAAGCATAAGAAATTTATCGAGATATTGAACATGGAGTTTTTCAACTTTACAATGCGCATCCTAATGCGCATAATTAGCAATAAGGCAATTTTAGAGGGGATGAATATGCAACAATCCGACGCATCAGCATTATATGATTTACAGGCACCAAAAAAGCCAACAAACCTGAGCTTAAATAGCGATTTGCTCAAAAAAACCAGAGCATTAAACATTAATCTATCAGCGACATTAGAGCAGGCATTAAAGGAAAAGCTAAGGGCTGTAGAAGTAAAAAAGTGGGCCGAAGAAAATAAAAATGCAATAAAAGCATACAATGACTTTGTTGACCAAAATGGCTGTTTTGGTGATGAATTCCGGGAGTTTTAATGTCTCAATTTGATGTTTACATAAACCCGTCTAAAAACAGCCGTTCTGTGTTTCCATTTATTATTGATATTCAAAATGTCCTGTTGTCAGATATAAAAACAAGAATAGTCATTCCGTTAGGGAAATTAAGCCATTTCAATCATGAAAGAATGCATGGTTTAACACCTTTGGTAGAATATGAAAATGAAAAGTTTATTTTGCTTACCCCGCAAATAACGTCAATTCCGTCAAACCTATTAAAAAAGCCAGTAGGGTCATTAGCGCATATAAGAGATGAAATTATTGGCTCACTCGACTTTGCAATAACGGGTATTTAATGCCGTATACTATCGACCAATCCAGCTCGCTTTTGCCATATTGCGAGCAAAGATTTGAATGTATCGACGTAGGGTGGGCAATCTTTTCATGCCCACGCGTGAATAAAAAAACCTGATCATCTACTTTACAGCTGTACCTCTGGCATGATGTAATATGTTGTTCTATATTGCTTTTAATCCAATATGAATATCTACCCGTCACCAGCAATGAACAAAAAGAGAGATGAGATATGAGCAACAATAACAGTCAAACATCGATTCCATTGCCGGGACTTGATGTGGTGGGGCGGGGCATTTTCCTGCGACCAAGGCAACCCTACGAATTAAAAAGTCTGCTTTTTGCGCAGCAAGGTTTTGTTGATTTTTATGCCAGAGAAACCGGCGTCACTTATAGCTTGCCACAAGGTTATGCGGTGAATGACTCTCCGCCAATGCCCGCAGGTGCAGCCCTTAATCGGGTGGCGATTGAAGAGTCTACCGAACGGCTAGATAAGCAAAGCAGTCTCGATGCTGATGCTTCTTGTGGGGTTGGGGCTTTTAGTGTTGATGTTAGTGGCTCTCAGGCGGCGAAGATGCAGCTCGACAAAGATGCCTACTATGCCACCAGAACTTCTTTCATTCCTTTTTGGACCTTATATCTTTCAGAGCCACCGGCGATAGCGGATGACTTTTTTGATATGGATATACCGGTGCCGTTTAAACACGCAAACCGCAAACAATACGACAAATTCTTTAAACGTTTTGGCAGTCATTTTGTCAAACGGGCCTGGATTGGCGGTAAAGCGACGTTGACCTTTAGCGTGCTTAAATCGTCAGAAATCTCTGAACAACAAATTCGTGCGGGCATAAAAGCCAGCTATGGCAGCATGGGATCAGGACAGGTCAACTCTGCTATGTCTGAAAACAAAGAAAAGCTGCTGAGTAATTCTGAATGTGAAGTGTCTGGATTGGGCGGTGATTCGATGACCCTAGCGGCGCTCAATACCCTAGATGAGGCGCTTTACAATCAATGGGTTGTGTCGATTAAGGGCAATCCACAGTCGATTGAACTGGAAGTGGCCGGTATTTGGACCTTGATTGAAGATGAAGAAAAATCGAACGCCTTATTGGCAGCTTATAAACAAAGTGCTGCATTTGAACAGAGATCGGCGATATTTAGCCATGAACAAACCCTGTATTTCCTCAGAGATCGCAACTATTCAACCTATGATGTCGACAGTCGAGAAAGCCGCAAAGCGCAACCGATTTGCAATAAATGGCCACAGTTAAAAGAGATGGGTTTTCATAATATTGATGCCTGCTTAAGTGGTAATTATATTGGTGCTGATCAACAAAACCAGTTGAGTAATAAAGTGTTTTTCTTTCATGGCAATTATTTTGTTGCAATGGATACCAGCGATAATAGCTTTGGCACGCCCAAGCCGATTAGCGAAGGCTGGCCGGGAGTGACGTTTGGTCGAATTGATGCGGCGTTGCACTTTGAACCCGAGTCGGTGTATTTGTTTAGTGGAAATCAATATGTGCGTTTTAACATCAAAGAAAATAAGGTCGATGAGGGATATCCGGCGCTGATCAGTGAACGCTGGGTTGGGGTCAATTTTGTGCAACTGGATGGTGCTATTTACTGGGGCAATGGCAAGGTGTATTTCTTCCGTGAAGACCGTTATGTTCGTTATGATGTGAGCAACTATAATGCCGATCCGGGTTATCCAAAACAGGTGATGGGGAACTATGTCGAAGACTGGAAGATATTCGTTTAACTAATCAGCGCACTCATATTTCGCAGCATAACGGCGTTATTGTCGTACTCAAACAGTTACATATGGTCATATGCGCCTATTTTCCGTGCGACAATGCCTTGTTCTGAAGCGAAATCTAAGCACGCTGAATAGTTAAATTAAGTTAAAGTTAAAGTTAAAGCATCAAAAAGAGCCAATTATGACAGATAAAAAATCAGATCAGGCAATCAAGATTGTCAATAATTATATCAAAGGCACAGTGGCCATAGGGCTAGTGCCAATGCCGTTGCTAGACAGTTTGGCCATTTCAGCGGCGCAGTTAAAAATGCTCCACAGCTTGGCCAAATTATATGAGTTGGAGTTCTCAGACAGCCGAGGCAAATCGGTGCTGGCTTCATTGCTGGGCAGCACGCTGCCGTTATCCCTAAAAATCAATTTGTTTAGCTTGTGTAAGGGCATTCCGGTACTTGGCCAAGCGGTGGGTATGTTGGGTCTGCCAGTATTGGCTGGTGCGGCTACTTATGCCATTGGTCATGTGTTTATCCAGCATTTTGAATCCGGTGGTACTCTGCTAGATTTTGATCCAGAAAAAGTGCGTGAGTATTATCAGCAACAACTACATCGTGGCAAAGAAGTGGTGCGGGAGAGTTTTATAGGAGTGCGACCTTAATAATTAACCATCTTACTTGTCTATAGTGCCGTCTTCTGCGTGACCATTGCCCAAAATAAGCGGCAGGCCATCTTTGGCTGAACCTATCACCACCACCTTGGCATTGGGCGATTGGGCCAACTTCAAGGTGGCGTCAATGCCTTTTAAGGTTAAGTACTTGGCTGAAATCCCGTCGTTAATGGCATCCTGAAAATCCCGTACCCCTTGTGCTTCGATTTTCTTACGGGCCTTTTCTTTGTGCGCTATGGCGATTCGGTGATCGTATGCCAGCGCTTGTTGCTTCAGTGATTCTTTGTCTTCAATGGCCTTTACCACCCGTTCAGGTAGGACGATGCTGGTGATAAAGATATTTTCAAAGACCATATATTGCAGCAAACGGGCTTCATTGACGTCATGATTATGATCTTTGCCGACAACGGATTTGTCACGGCGAACATTGCGCAGTAACTCGGCTTCAATCTCGTGACGGTGGACTGAGTACAGCTGCTCAGGTTCATAATTGGCGAACAGTTCCCTGATATGTGAGCCAATCTTTGGCATTACCAACACGTTCATATAATTCGGTCCAATATATTTGTGCAGCATCGGTAGAACTTTTGGATTGGGATGATAACGAAATGACACCTTAACTTGCACCTTTACCCCGTTTTTGCTTAATGCAATAAACTGGCTTTCCTTTTCGGTCAGACGCATGTTGTACAGGGTCACTTTGTCCCAAGGTAATTTAAACCGGGTGCCTTCTTTATAGACTTTGTCGAGATTGGTACCACCGAATAACCTGCTCCAGGTGACGCCCTCTTGGCCGGGGTCAATGGTGATGATTGAGGCAGGAATGGAAGCAATGAAGACCATCAGCAATACCAGCAGAGCCACATAGAGCTCTTGGCTATTTTCTTTCATCCACTTTTTTGATTTAGAAAACATGATGAATCCTAGTCTTATATTCTGATTTGTCAGCCAGTTTACTTGCCATAATATGAAATCGATGATAGCCGAATTGGCACTGGTTTTCGTCGCAGCCAGAGTATACAGCAGCATGACCAGTAGAACAATTATCGCTGCCCCGAAGTTATCTGGATCGGGCCTAAAATGGTTTTTATTGAAGCAAAATTTGCCTATTAATCTAACATTAAGGCACAAATTTTTGTACCTTTAGGTTGAAAGTTGATTGTTGAGAATTTATTATTGACTTGAAAGAGTCACTGCCCTATTCTTCACTTACGCGCTTTTTGCTTCGGGTAGTCATATCTTTGGTCCTGATAAAACATCGGCTTTGATTGTAGACAAAATAGTAAAAAGAAATCGTAAAAATTGGTAATTATTCAGCGTGCTTAGATTTCGCTTCAGAACAAGGCTCTTTCACTCTGGGAATAGGCGCATATAGGCCATATGTAACTGTTTGAGTACGAAAATAACGCCGTTATGATGGATAAGATGCGTGCGCTGAACTGTTACAAAAATTCGACCATTAGTGAGAACCTTATGTCCTACTTTGCCCAGTGTTTTATTGACCCAAACAAAATGACTATGCTTAAACAACTACGAGACCAACATCTGGCTTATATCAAGACCGTCAAGGACAGTATCGCTTATGGTGGCGTCTGCGGCACTGATGAAATTCCCTATCAAAGTATCTGTCTTTTTCTCAATGTTAATACCCAAAGTGAAGTAGAAAACTTTATTGCCAATGATCCTTTTAATAGCGTTTATTCCAATATCGAAATCAAGCCATTCGTGCAGAGAATACCGGCTGTAGAGTCTTAGCAGATAATCGTGTCGCTGGTTCCCCAGCCAAACCCTCGCAACAAATACAACAGTAGGATTAAAGTGTTATGAATCAAAATATTACTAGTAAATATCTCATCATTGGTGGCGGCCCTGCTGGACTTCAAATGGGTTATTTTATGGAGAAAAATGATAAAGATTATATCATTTTAGAGAAGAGCAGTACTGCTGGTTCTTTCTTCAAAACTCAGCCAATACACCGAAAGTTGTTGTCAATAAACAAGAAATATAACTTCTTTGAAGAAGAAGAATTTAACTGGCGTCACGATTGGAATTCACTGTTGTGTGACGAACCAGAAATGAGATTTACCAAGTACACTGATGATCTTTTTCCTCACGCCGATGTATTAGTTGATTATCTTGAAGACTTTGCTAAGTTTCACAAGTTAAAAATTGAATTTAACACCGAAGTGGCCAATATGAGCAAGAAAAAAGATGGTGGTTTTTTGGTGACTACCACCGCTGGTGTGAACTACGAATGTGAAGTATTGTTGTTGGGTTTAGGGGCGGTAAAAGAAGCGCTGCCTGATGATATTGAAGGTATCGAATTGACCACCTCTTATGATGATCAGTCGGTGGACTTAGAAACCTATAGAAACAAACGTGTTGGTATTATTGGTGGTGGTAATTCGGCGTTTGAAACGGCCAGTTATCTTTCTGGCGTGGCTGGTTTTGTGCATGTGTTGGCAAAAACGCCACCTCGCATGGCATGGGATACCCATTTCCCCGGTGATATCAGAGCGGTGAACAATGATATTTTCGATATGTATCAATTAAAATCGATGCATGCCGTGTTAACGCCCCGCATTAAAAAGGTTGTTGCGTTACCCGGTGGTTTATTAGAAACCCACCATGAATACGATTATCCGAAATCAAAAATACCTGGTACTTTAAAATTAACCCGTGAATATGATCATATTATTCGTTGTACCGGTTGGAAGTGGGTCGATGAAACTTTATTTGCTGAAGATACCGTGCCTGAAACCAAGGCTAAAGGTAAGTATCCGTCGATGAAACCGACATGGGAATCAAACAACATTGATGACATGTACTTTATCGGTGGCGCCATGCAAGGTAATGACCGTAAGGCAGCATCAGGGTTTATCCATGGGTTCCGTTATAACATCCGTTCATGTTATCATTTGTTAGATGAAAAGTACGACAGCAATACCTATCCAACCATGCATATGAAGCCATTTGATTGGGAAAAATTCTTGGAGCTGCTTTATGATCGCATGAGTATGTCTGCTGCATTGTTCCAGTTATACGGCACTATGGGCGATTTGGTGACCTTCTCTGAAGATTTAAGTGAAGCAACTTGGCAACAAGAGTTTCCAATGGGTTATATGGCGGACATGATTAAGCCGAAGCAACATTCATTGGTGATGAGCCTTGAATTTGGTTTTCATCATTACGATGAAAGCAGTCTTAACTTCCTCGGCCCCTCAGATCCAAATGATACAAAATGTGCAGCTTTCTTACACCCGGTTATTCGTCATCATTATGATGGCAAAATTGAAGAGTTCCATTTTGGTGATTCTTTGTTGGGCAGATGGGACATGCCTCACGGCAAAGGTGGCGCGGTTGTTTCATACCACTTAGATTTCCAAAAGTGGGTTAAGGAAATGGTTGGTTTAGACATAATGATCCCTGAGGGCGTTGAAGGTGGACCTTTCCACAAATGGCCAATGGATGATATGCCAATGGATGATATGAAAAGCAGTGAGAGTGAAACTGACTAAATAAGTCCAACGTCAGATGACATCTGGTGGGGTTAATCCCACCAGATAATCAGATAGCAAGCTATTAAAGATTACCATGGTTACCTTCAGTCCAAAAAAAAACGTAACAGCATTACTCAAATTCGTTTTTTCTTCGTTTTTTCTTCGTGATACGTGTATTATGCAAACCTTTAGCACTTCCCTTTGAAATAACAATCAATTATTGGAAAATACCTGATGTCATTGCCTCTGCCTACGTCTGAACAAAGTAAAGTATATTGGTGTGATCTTCACAGTAAACGTGATCAATTTCGCCTGACACCTTTTTATCGTAATGCGTATAAAAAAACCCGTCAGCAACACCATGTAGTGACGACTGAACTGTTACAACCAACGGCCCTGAGGTTAAGCCAATATTGCCAACGCCAGCAGGTGAGTCCTTTGGCCGTATTGACGGCAGTGACCGCGATTTATTTTAGCCGCACCAGCGAGTTGAATGAGCTTGTATTGGCCGTGCTGCTTCAAGAGGCGCAGCAAGGGATTGCTGATTCGTTGGTTTATCGGGTTGAACCACAAACCCCATTTTTGGCCTTGGTTGGCGCATTTGAACAGACGTTGGCCAGCCATCACGGCACCGGGGTGACAGATGGGCAAGGGGATTGGCCAGATATTCAAGTGGGTTATGAGGCGGGTGTTGTTGGAGGTGTTGTCGCAGGTGTTGTCGCGAATGCACCACTATCTATACTGCTGGTTGAATCACAAGGGGATTCGTCTTTACAGCTAAACCTAAACCTAAAACTGCAATTCGATCTTGATTATTTTAACCAGGCAGAGATCACTTTATTGTCGCAACGTTTGCTGTTGCTGTTAGATCAGGGCTTAGATCAAGGCCTAGGAAAAAGCAGCCAAGCAGTGGATACCATGACCTTGTTGACAGCCCAAGAGCGGGCGCAAGTATTAACGCAATGGAATCAAACCGACGCAGAGTATCCAGCCACCACATTACACCAATTGTTTGAAACTCAGGCTGAACAAACACCCAAAAGCCCGGCAGTAGTATTTGGTCAGCAAAGTCTCAGTTATGCTGAACTTAATCAACAAGCCAATCAATTGGCCCGGCTTATTAGAACACAATATCAGCAAACCACAGGCGAAGCCCTTCAACCAAATACTTTGATAGCCTTGTATCTTAATCGTGATATCAACACCGTGATTGCGATTTTGGCGGTGCTTAAGGCCGGTGCTGCCTATGTGCCTATTTCTACAGATTACCCCCAGTCTCGGGTTCAGTTCATTTTGAATGATACCGGGGCGGCCATGATGCTGACACAACAAGCGCATCTGGGCACGTTGGATGCTTGGGTTAGCGAGTTGCAACAGCCGTTGACCCTAATCCCGATAGAGCTACCTATAGAGCAACCTATAGAGCAAGTCGCCAATAAACCCCTGTTAGACAACCTTGACAGTCTAAGCAGTGCCACCGATTTGGCCTATGTGATTTACACCTCAGGCACCACAGGGCAACCCAAAGGGGTGATGGTAGAACATCAAGCGGTGATGTCGTTTGCCATCAACAACCGTTATATTGATGCTGACAAGGTCAGTCATGTCGCCAGTTTATCGTCTTATGCGTTTGATGGTTTTATCTTTGATGCATTTTTCACCCTGCTAAATGGCGCTTGTGTTCATCTGTATGAGCAATCGTTATTTTTGCAACCGGATGCGCTGTTTGAATCGCTGACCGCCAATAAAATTGATGCGTTTTTTGTGACCACGGCGTTAGTCAATCAATTGCTTAGTCATGGCGGATTGGCCAAAACACAGGTGCGTCAAATCTTGTTTGGTGGTGAAGCCGCCGATATTACCGTGCTCGGCAAGGCCTTGGATACGCTAGATGATATCCGCCTCATTCACGTGTATGGCCCGACCGAAACGGTGGTGTATGCCAGTGCTTTTCATTTTGAAGCTGATCACTTTCGCCGGGGCAGCAGTGATGCGCCCATCGGCAGTGCGTTAACCAACAAACGTTTGCTGGTACTCGATAGTCAACTCCAGCCGGTGCCAGTCGGTGTTTGTGGTGAGTTATATATCGGCGGCGCTGGACTCGCCAGAGGTTACCTTAACCGTGATGACCTCAGTGCCCTGTGTTTTATTGATAATCCTTTTGCCTGCGAAAACGACTTAGCACAAGGGTTTAACCGTCTATATAAAACCGGCGATGTGGTGCGTTGGTTGGTCGATGAGCAAACTGGACTGGGTAACCTGGTCTATGTGGGTCGTAATGACAGCCAGGTCAAGATTCGAGGTTTTAGGGTTGAACTGGATGAAGTGCAACGGTTTTTGACCGAATTGCCTCAGGTTAAACAAGCCGTGGTGGTTGATGTTAAACCAGACAATAGCGACAGTGTTTTTCTCGCCGCTTATGTGGTGGCTGAGCAAACCATTGAAACTAATGCCTTAAGAGCGGTTTTAAGAGAAGCCTTATTGCTTAAGTTGCCTGATTATATGGTGCCGTCGGCATTTACCTTTTTGGCTGCGATCCCCTTAACGGTCAACGGTAAACTCGACCGTCGTGCCTTGCCTGCGCCTGAGTTTGTCAGTGAAGATAACTACGTGCCCGCCCGTAATGCACTAGAGCAACAACTGTGCGACCTGTGGCAGCACGTATTGGGGCTTAAACAAGTCGGTATTGAAGACAATTTCTTTCGCATCGGTGGCACCTCAATCAGTGCCATTCGGTTGACCACTGCCATTCGTCAGGCGCT
>JBLGCB010000200.1:0-11502 GCA_047617105.1 Phenylobacterium sp.
GTTGTTTCATCAAGATGACACCGTTCAATGTGCCGCTGCCTCGACCTTCTCGTTTTTCTTCGAACAAGAAGAAGCGGTGACCCAACGCAAAAAACTGGCCATTGCGCCACTGGTCAAATTGCTCAGTACAGCCTCTGCTCGTGCACAAGTGTGTGCCATCAATGCGCTAGCAGAGGCTGAAAACAAACGGGCATTATTACCCCTTTTAACACTCACCACTGCCAGTCACGCAACGCCAGTACGCATTGCCGCCATCAGAGCACTGGGATTAATCAGAGACGGCTCTGCACAGCAGCCCCTACTCGAACTGCTGAAAAACCTTGATAGCCAAGACCCACAAGTCACAGCAACCTTACTCATCGCCCTTAAACGATTAAAAACATCCACGCTACATCAACAGATGACAGACCTTTTCAATCAAAAACTGAGTCAAACCGCCCTACTACACCGCTATAAAATCCTATCTAGTCTTTTTAACGACAATGACGGTATCGTCTTTGCCAAAACCGAACTGAACAAATTGGTGCAGTTATTAATGCACCACAACAGATTACCCACCCATTTAGCCACCAAAGCTGCTCAAGCAGATATTGGACAGCTGAGCGCGGCACTGCAAACCATTGGTGCAGGCCAGCTCATCGACCAATTTGGCCGGTTAAAACAATTGACCACTGTTGACAATAAAGCAATCGCGGAGCAAGCCTTAACCGCCATCGCCAGATTAAACAGCCAACAGGCACACCGCTATTTTGAACGTGTGGTACTGCAACAACCCTACCCGCAACTGAAAAAGTCTATCGCCATTGGCAGCAATATGGGTGATGGTATTGAGTTTACTTTCAGTTCAACTTTTATTACCCAACTGGCCAGCAAAAGCCAAGGACTCAGCGCCAACCAGTTGTCGGGTCTGTTAGACATCCTGCCAACCGCTGCGGCCAGCCGTTTGATGGCGCAATCGCTGACAACGGACTTAACCGAGCCTCAGTCTGTCGCTCTGCTGAACCAGTGTTTTGCACTTGGACTTCAGCTAAACCAACCCGACCCGGTCTTTTGGCAGCATCCTTCAGTCGCGATACGCCGCAGTTATATTCGTTGTCTGTTTAATCAGACAGATACCTCAACGATTACCTCAACTATTACCTCCACAAGCACCCTATCAACGTTAACCAAGCGGCGGATCATCAAATCGGTGTTGGCCGACTCACAGTGGGATCAGCCAAGCAAAACGGCTATACTGCTCACAGCCGCTGCTACCGACCCCTTTATTGCCGACAATATGCTGGCAACAGCGCTTTTTGTGGCCGCATAGCCTTCAGCCCTAACACCACAACAAAGCAGTGAAGCCATCGAGATATTGGCCAGTCATGGGCAAAGTGAGTCATTACAGGCTTTTTTATGGCAACGGCTTGAAAATCAACGCGAACAAACAACACATAAACTACAGGCCGCCAAATTACTCATGCCAATGAATGAAAGCATCGTGCTAAAAAAACTTTATCAACAGTTGTTAACGCCATGAGTCAGCGCCAGAGTTTACTCAACAGAGAAAGACAAAGTGCACCTTTTGCCGCGGCTGTCTCATTGGCCTGCATCCTCACAGGCCTGTTCAGCTATTGGCCTGGCGGCCACTCCATTGGCGAACAATGGCTGGTCTTATTTCACTTGTTCACCGGTGTTGCTTGTAGCCTGGCCTCACTGCCCTATCTGATGATCCATTTAAAGCGTACCCTCAGTTTTCGTCGTTGGGGCTTACTGCTCAGTGGGTTTGGCGGATTGTTGTTGATTGGTCTAATGATGTTCAGTGGTTGGCAAATCCTCATTTTTGGTCGTAGTGAAAGTCAGGCATGGGTGTACACACTGCATATTGTCAGTAGTTTATTGTTTATTCTAATGATCGGTGTGCATTTACTTTTCCACTTTAAATCCTATCGACAAAAGAACCCGCAGCCCGGCACGCCCCTATTTGGCGGCGTTGCCAGCCACACAGGTCAATATTGCCTGCGTTTTAACCTCGCTGTGGCTGGTGCCATCATACTGCTCACACTGGGTTATCAACTGACGCTTCAACCTGACCCGACCACGCCCGCCATTGCCGATTACCAATATGACTATGGCCCCCATCCCTTTCGCCCAAGTCAAACTGACACACCGAACAACCAGTTTATCAGTCAAAGGCAGCTCGACAACAGCGGGCGCTGTGCTGCCTGTCATCAAGATATTGCCAGGCAGTGGTATTCTTCTGTACATAGACAGGCCGCATCCGATCCCAGCTATGTCACCAACATCACTTTACTGGCAGACAAAAAGGGCATTGCGGCCACCCGATATTGTGAAGGTTGTCATGCGCCCATCGCTTTACTCACCGGACAGCTAACACCCGGCGGACAACATGGTGGTATTGCAGGCACCGTTGCCCATCAGCAGGGCATATCTTGTATGAGTTGCCATGGCACCTCATCGTTAACGCACCTCAAAGGGGTTGGCAGCTATCACTTTGCCCCACCACAAGATTACCTTTTTGCTCAAAGTAACATCCCCGCACTCATCCGGGTTCACGACTTACTGATCAGGGTTAAACCGCAGCAACATAAAAAAGGCTTAGGTAAAGACTTATTTAAAGACCCCAAATTTTGTGCAAGCTGCCATAGCCAATTTATGGACAAAGACATGAATAACTGGGGCTGGGTTAAAATGCAAGATGAATATACTGCGTGGTTAAAAAGTCCTTACTCCAAACAGCATAACAGCGATTTATCCAATACCGAGATTGTGCGCTGTCAGGACTGTCATATGCCATTGGTTAACGCCAGCGATGATCCATCTGCCGATCACAACGGCAAAGTACGGGCACATAATTTTCCGGGGGCCAATACCTTCTTGCCACTGTTGAATGGCGATATGGCGCAACTCAACGCCACCAAAGCTTTTTTGCAAGCCAACAAATTACAATTAAGCATAGATAAGCCCAATCGCAAAGACGCCCAGCAAACGCTTCAAGCGCTAGATGAAAACCTGCGAGGCAGCAAACAAAACCCCTACTATTATTACTTGGGAGAGCAAGCAGACATCAATATCGTCATCAGCAACAGCGGCGTAGGCCATGACTTTCCTGGTGGTACTATTGATATCAATCAAGCTTGGGTAGAGTTTCTAGTGATGGATGCGCAAGGTCATCTGGTGTATAGCAGCGGCTTAATTGATGACAAACACATCGTAGACCCCGATGCATATTTTTACCGTGCCGTAGCTGTGGATAGACAAGGCAACAAAGTCTGGAAACATGATTTATTCAATATGACTGGGGAATCTTTCAGGCGGGTGATTGAAGCGGGCAAGTCAGATATTGTGCATTACACCTTTAACATCCCGTCCTGGGTCAAATCACCACTGACGGTATCAGCCACCCTGAAATATCGAAAACTCAATCAAGACTATGCCAAATGGGCGTTAAAAGACCAATATATTGAAATACCTGTGGTGGACATGGCCAGAGATAGCCTAAATATTCCGATTAAAATTAGTAAAGAAGTCGAACTGTAATAACAGCCAAATCAACCCCAGACATAAAAAAACAAGCCAGCGGAGACAGCAGCGACAGTCGACAACATCAATAAAATCCTCAAGATATTCACACGTTTATCTTTAGGTCCCCCTACTGTCACAGTTTCAAGGTCCATACTCAATCCCACGCCCGTGGCACGGCTGATGCTATCCATGCACACTTTGAACTCGGCCTTATCAAGACTCCAGCCCACTTTGACCGAAGACCTGTCAAAAACCAGATATCCAGAATAATTATAAGTTTGGTGGGTCACGTTGCCATAACGATCGGTGATAGCAAATCCCGAATGCATTCTACCTTCAATACTTTGAATTGAGCCAAAAGGATAAACCTTTGTGCTTAGCGGCACAATAAGACCTTTACTGTGCCTGACCTGACCAGCAGACGTATCAAAATCAAACGCCTCGACAAAAACTGCCGCTGGAATACCATTACCCACCAGTATCACCCCAAACCAAAAAAGGACGATATTGGCAAACGGATTACCATAATCTTTGCCAAAAGCAAAAAACAGGCAAAAAATCCCTGCGGCGATGACCATCAAGCCAATGATGACAGTGGTCACTCGAAGTTCAGTATCAGTTTCTTTAATTTGCATAAACGCTTAGCACCAAATGAATAGATTTTTGTAAAATGTTGCACAACACAGTACTACAACTACAATGCATACAACAAGATCTGGATACTATTATTGAATAATAGCGTTTCATTTTTATCAATAAGACATGGCATCACAGGATGTTACTTACGATTTTTCTTCCTTAACCATCTCACCCAACTTCTCAATCAGCTGCGACTTATCCCCCTCACCAAGCCGCTCTATCAAACAAATCAACTGAGCAGTTTGGTCTGATTTGCAAAAGAAATATGACACCGGCACGCCCAGCTCATCAGCTATTCTCTTAAGCGTCTGGTAATCCGGCGTGTGTCTGCCCTTTTCGTAGTGGTTCATTCGGCTACTGGCTGTATTATCGTCCATACCTAAACGCAACCCAAGCTCTTTTTGACTGATTTTGGCTGCTGTCCTAGCTTGTTTGAGGCGGATCGGCAGTGGATTTGGTGTAAGCACGTTATCTTCATTTGAAAACCTTGATATTTTGTATTTTCCAAGTTTTTTAACTTAGTGTATACTTAGGAATTCTAAGCTTTAATGGCTTCACTGTCCATTATTGCGCTCACTCTTCATTGGTTGTGTATTACTGCAACCTAAAATGAAGATTAATTGAGGCGTTTTCTTCTAAAAAGCAACCACTCACATTGACGGGCTTTTTTGGAAAGCAGATTTAAGAAGCTAAACTTGCTGCGGTATATGAGATGACAAACCAGGCTATAAAATTAAACTCAACCATTCGTGACATTCTGGTGGATGAAACATTTGACCACTTTACGGTTTTACAATTAAGGGATTCTTATGTCTTAAAAATCGACCAACCAATTGAGTTATCGGCAGCCCGCAGCATCGTTTATCAGCAGATTTTACGCTTGTCAGACTTGGGTTTACTTAAAAAGAAAGTGGCTGATAACCCCCGCAAATCGACATACTCAAAAACAGAGAAATTTCATCAGGCCCAATTCATCACTGATACAGATAACGCTTTACCAACATCACCTCAAAAAAACATTGATGCGGCAAAAGTAGGAAAACCCCAAGATGCCATCAAAGCGCTAAAGGGCAAATTGAACCAATATCAAGTGGATTTGTTATCCAGTATTGGGGAGTCGGAGGAATATATGCAGTTGTATAAAACACTTCCCGATATGAAAAGCCATTTGGAACAAAAATATCATCACGCCCGCGAAAACAGCTCCAAACTACTTGGCCAAATCAAGGCTGTTGAATCCGTTTTATCTCACTTTCAAGCATAAAAGCTTATGAAATTAAGAAACTGGCAATCAGAGTGCGCTGAACTCGCACTCAATCATTTCAACGCGGATGACAAGCACTTTTTGTGTTTAGCGACACCAGCATCAGGAAAAACGCTTATGGCGGCTGAGGTTGCCGCCAGGCTCGTACAAAGTGATAATATTGATTTTGTACCCTGATTTTATCCTTCGGTATCAGTTAAACAAAGCATCAAAGATACTTTTTCAGCCCGGCTAAACTGTCGATTTGATGGTGTCATTGGTGCTATCGGTTGCTCTTATACCTATCAGAGCATCCTCTTTTTTGAAGACGACTTTTGGCAATTGCTAAACAACCATCGGGTTTTGGTTATTTTTGATGAAGTCCATCACTGTGCTGGCTCAACACTCGAAAACGCCAACGCCTGGGGCGAGGAGATAATCGCCAATATACAATCTCAAGCAACCTATACCCTTGCATTAACCGGCACCCCATGGCGTACAGACAAAGCGCCAATCCCCCTCTCCCGCTACTTTGGTCCAGACAATAAAATACAATGTGATTACATTTATGGTTTAAAAGAAGCCGTCAGGGATCGCGTTTGCCGAAACCCCAAAATTGTTCTGATTGATAATGATTTCATACTGAATCGCTTTGGGCACTTAGTGAGTTGAGGTTTTGCTATAATTTTCGTGACGAATACACCGCCTATATGACACTGCTTAAAGCCGGAGGCGCTTTGATCTTGTGTCGCAGTTGCACCGTTATGCCTTATCTGTGATAATTCACTCGTATTCTCATTTAACTTGGCAACCCCGCAATGCAAGTATTCATCAACCCCTACACCGACTATGGTTTTAAAAAACTCTTTGGTGAGGAGAAAAACAAACACCTGCTGATCAGCTTTTTAAACGACTTGCTTGGCGGCGAAGAACAAGTCACGGATCTGACTTTCCAAAACACTGAACATCTCCCTGATGGTGGTTCCAAACAACGTAAAGCCGTATTTGATATTTATTGCACCAATGCCAAAGATGAGCACTTTATCGTCGAGTTGCAAAAGGCCAAACAAAATTACTTTAAAGATCGCACTGTTTTTTACTCGACCTTCCCCATTCAACAACAAGCGAAAAAAGGCGACTGGGATTTTAACCTCAAAGCCGTTTATTGCATTGGCATCTTGGATTTTGTGTTCAGCGATCATAAAGATCTCAAAGACATTATTCATACCGTGCAATTGAAAAACCAGCATAATCAACTGTTCTACGACAAGCTCAAGTATATTTATATTGAGATGCCTAATTTTAACAAAACGCTCGAACAACTCGAAAACCATTGTGATCGTTGGTTGTATTTCATTAAAAACCTGGACACTTTGGAAGAAATTCCCGAGTTGTTTCGTGACGACATTATATACAAAGGTTTTGAAGTGGCACGAATAGCGGCGCTCAATAAAAAAGAGCGTGCCAGCTATGAAAGCAGTCTGAAAGAATATCGAGACCTCTATAGCGTCATGAAAACAGCCAAACAGGAAGGTATTATCATCGGTGAAGCTAGAGGTGAAGCTAGGGGTGAAGCTAAAGCGATTGAGTCTGTTGCCATTACCATGCTCAATGCAGGAATGCCGGACGAACAAATAGCGACGCTGACCAAACTCAGCATTGCCGAAGTGGCAGCTATAAGAGCAAAACTAACAGCAAATTAAAAGACATTATTGCGCCCACACAGAATAATTAATCATTTGCATCCCTTAATTCAAACAAATCATCGTAGCCAAATGCCACATTTTTGTTTGAATAACCAGACGATGTCCATGATTCACCAGTAGGAAATTTACCTTCTTGCAAGTATGACAACGCTGTAGAATCAATATTTTCATACACAACTAGGTGTAAATGGGGTGCAGTAACATTACCTGTGCCGCCTAAATCTCCTATGTAATCACCAGTTCGGAGTAATTGGCTCATCGGTGCGATTGTTTTTTTCAGGTGTGCAAATCTGACGGCTAGTTTTTTAGCACTATTATATACGATAACTTGATTACCATAATTATTGGCTGACGAGTTCACGCTACTTGACACCCTCCCGACGAAAATAACTTGACCATCAAAAGACGTAAATAAAGGAGAGCCTTCATCATCATTACCACCGCCCCAATTAATGTCTTTAGCCCAATGATCTACATATTGGTGGGTATCCTTTCCTTTATTCTGAATTGATCGCCAGCCTCGATTGTACGAATCAGATTTTTCTACAGCATTAACCACGGGACATAGTTTAAGCGATGAGGACGATAGATTTGGTTGGCAACATTCCTACAAAGCAACGTTTAATCTATAGAACCAATATGACAAAACTATTGCAAATCTAACATACTATTTCAGAGACCAATTTCTGATCGGTCAAAACAACAAATCCCCCTAGACTGATACCCAATGAATAAAAAGTGCAGATTTAACCAAACCTGCATTCAACCAATAAATACAAAAGACAAAAAGAGAGCGGATCAATAAAAACCCCGTGTTAAACACCGATTCTTTCCGTCTATAACGATTAGCATTTTTGATACATTACGAAACGACACAGGAAAGTCACTTAAATTGCTCAGCTTTGGAGATCCCGCACTTTGTGTCTAGTCTGTCTAGCAAGTTTAGAGTTATGGCGTTATACTCAGTTACCTAATGTGCGTAGATGGGTTTGACAGGGTTATCTACCGAACAAATGAATGAATGAAGGTACATATGATACAGCAATGGCAATTACAAGACGCAAAAAATCGCTTCAGCGAAGTTGTGGACAATGCTATGCAACAAGGCCCACAGATGGTCACCAAGCGGGGCAAAGAGGCTGTGGTGGTTATTTCGATTGAAGAATATCGCAAAATGCAGCAACCCAAGAACACTTTGGTAGACTTTTTCCAGTCATCTCCACTTAAAGGGGTGGACCTAGATTTAACCAGAGATCAATCTGGGGCAAGAGATATCGATTTATGAAATATTTGCTGGATACCTGCGTAATTTCAGAGTTGCTCAAACCCACCCCTAATTCTCAGGTGGTGCAATGGATTATTACACAGCATGAGACCGATTTGTGTATCAGCGTGCTGACGGTTGGTGAATTACAAAAAGGCATTGCCAAATTACCGGATTCGAAACGAAAAATCACTCTGCAACAATGGCTGAATACCGATTTAATTTCTAGGTTTGAAAACCGTATTTTGGATGTTTCCATATCAGTCGCGCAAACATGGGGCAAGATTCAAGGCTCTTCAGTCAGTGAAGGCAAAACAATGCCAGTTATGGATGGATTGATTGCGATAACAGCTTTGGTAAACAATGCCACCGTGGTGACCAGAAATATAAAAGATATGACACAAAGCGGTGTCTCTTTGTTCAATCCTTGGGAGGGTAATCAAGACTATTGACAAAACGCTCCAAGGAGTAAATAAAAAACCCGAAAACCAAATCGGAATCGAACAAGACACAGGAGTTAGGTGGTCCGACATTTCGATTTAAAGACCCGTTGCTTACGAACTCAGATAGTACAAATTTGGGATTTTTCAACGACAATATATGGTTAACCAATGACAATATATGGTTAACCAATGACAACATAAGCGGTCATTTTGTGAAATCAATAATCCACGCTTTTACGTAAATTTAAGGTAACTGTTCAGCGTGCTTAGATTTCGCTTCAGAACAAGGCATTTTCGCACGGAAAATAGGCGCATATAGGCATATGTAACTGTTTGAGTACGAAAATAACGCCGTTATGGTGTGAAAGATGAGTGCGCTGAATAGTTACAATTTAAGCTTCATTTAACTGCCCAACAATCGATTAAAACTGTGTGATCCAAGCATTAAACTGAGGACATTTCTCACGCATTTCGGTTACGCAGATTTCTTTGGCAACCGTAATGCCTGCAGGGGATGAGGGTTAGGTCTAGAATGGTGAATAAATCCGAAAATTCATCATTCTACATCTGATGACCCCACCCCCCCCTGTTTGCGTCAAAATCACATCGGATCAAGGGTCAACAGCACCCGCGTTTGCCCATTTTCGATTGGGCAAGATCGATGCACAACGGCTTTTGTCACATCATCGTCCCAAGCACTACCTTTAAGTAAGGCGACATCAAACGCTTTGAGTTGTTGGACAGCAGTTGGCTCACAATAAAGTCCTGACTCATGGTCAGGCAAGCCATTTGCGCCATGCCCAAGCTTTGAATGGTTTACCACCTCATCAGGTAACCACTGAGTTCCATCACCTAGGTAAGTACAGACTAACCGTACAGGTATATTGTCGATATGAAAACGGGGGCACATAGCGCTAGACATTGGCGCTAATCGTAAGCCGACATCCTGACAATCAAACAAACAGGTCAGCATGTCAGACAATAAATAGATATCTTCAATGGCTTCACATTTGCCTTTGCCATCAGGTAATTTTTCAGTAAGCACTTGTTTGAGTGTCTTCATAGAGTAAACACTGCGTAACCCTAGCCCAAGGTCATTAAAGGCCATTTCAAAATACTGACTAATGGTTTGTTGTCTGCTTCTTTGCCATACAGCAATATGTTTTTCAGGCAAAAAAACGTCTGTAAGTACCAAAGGGTTTGGCGCAATTTGCCAAGTTTGTGTGCTGTGGCTCGCAATAGCTTGCATCAGAGTCTCTCTCGTTATTGTCCAGAAACTCACACTACTGTGAACTTCTAGAAACCGTTTTCGTTTAAGTAAGTTAAAATTAACACATTAAGGTTATGTTATAACATAACGCATTCAAAACAACAAACACTCACCAAGAAAGTGATTGACAAGTCTAATGGTTTATCTAAGATATGTTATAACATAACATAAAGCAAAACATAAAGGAACGACATAACAACCAAACGCCTACCTGTAACTGTGCTTTCGGGATTTCTCGGGGCCGGTAAAACCACCGTACTGAATCATATTTTGCATAATCGTGAAGGTCGCAAAGTGGCAGTGATCGTCAATGATATGAGTGAAATCAACATTGATGCGGCTAGGGTGCACAATGAAATCAATTTAAGTCAGAGTGAAGAAAAGTTGGTGGAAATGAGCAACGGCTGTATTTGCTGCACCTTGCGAGAGGATTTGTTGGTGGAAGTCAGACGTTTGGCTTTGCAGCAAAAGTTTGATTATCTGCTGATTGAGTCAACCGGTATTTCAGAGCCACTACCAGTGGCCGAAACCTTTACCTTTACCGACGATGATGGTGTCAGCCTGTCGGAGGTTGCCAAATTGGACACAATGCTCACAGTCGTTGATGCCGCCAACTTTATCGATAATTATGACGAAGCAAAATATCTGCATGAACACGGCGAAAGTCTTGGTGATGCCGATGACCGCACCATTACCGACTTACTGGTTGAACAAATTGAATTTGCCAATGTGATCTTATTAAGCAAAACTGATTTAGTGGATGAGCAACAAGTTAAGCGCACCAAAGCGGTGATTAAATCACTGAATCCCGATGCCCATATTGTTTCAGTGAATAATGGCGCAGTGCCACTTGAACACGTATTTGATACTGGCAGATTTAACTTTGAAAAAGCACAACAGGCACCAGGTTGGCTTAAGGAGATGCGCGGTGAGCATACCCCTGAAACCGAAGAATATGGCATCAGCAGTTTTGTTTACCGAGCACGGCGACCTTTTCACCCGACCAAGTTCTATCAATTTGTCAATAACGAATCTCTTGAAGGCAAGTTGATACGCTCTAAAGGTTGCTTTTGGCTGGCCTCTCGCCCAGACCTGGCTGGACGCTGGGATCAGGCTGGCGGCATTGCCCGTTTTGGTTTTGACCGCTCATTTTTGAAGGCCATGCCGAAAACCCACTGGCCTAAAGATAAGCCAATGCTAGCGTCCATTATGAAATCTTGGCAAGAACCTTACGGTGATATGCGTCAAGAGCTGGTATTTATCGGCCAAAACCTGAGTGAGAGCGAAGTGGTTAACTTGCTCGACGACTGCTTGCTAACGGAAGAAGAACTAAACGCAGGTAAAGACAACTGGCTACTGCTTGATGATCCATTCCCGGTGTGGGAGGAAGAGATAGAGATAGAAGCAGAGAT
>JBLGCB010000201.1:0-11463 GCA_047617105.1 Phenylobacterium sp.
AGTGCCGGCATTTAAATAAACCGCACTTAAGCCGTTTTGACGCATCAACTGTTGTGCTTTACTGATGCGCTGTTGATATTCTGTCAATGTGATCGGCGTTATATCAGCCGTCATATTCGATAACGTCGCCAAAGCTTGCTGTTCAGTTGAACCACCTACACCTGTTGTCATTGTATTTCCTCTTCTATAATTAGTTCAGCATACTTATCTTTCGCTCCATAACCGCGTTATTGTCGTACTCAAACAGTTACATATGCTTATATGCGCCTATTTTCCGTGCGCCTGTTTCCCGTATGAAAGTACCTTGTTCTGAAGCGAAATCTGAGCACGCTATACTTTTAGTTTTAATTATACTTTTACTTAATTAGTGCTAACCAAACGAATATTATCCATAATATCCTTACTAATTAGGTTGATTACTTGTTGAGCAGGTCCAAAAAAAACCTAATCAGCAATTAATTTGCCTTTATGATAAATTATTATTTGATTGTGCACAATAACATGTTATCGTTTGTGCCAAGTTAATTACAATTTCCTGTGGATAGCAGTATTCTATCCGATTTTCCACAAGACGAGAGGGTTTTAAAATGCAAATCAATTGGCACGGTGTTTATCCAGCGGTTACAACTCAGTTCAACGAAGATTTTTCAATCAACCATGCTGAAAATTCAAAAATGCTTCAGCAGTTAATTGAAGATGGTGTACACGGCATTATTGTTTGTGGCACCGTTGGCGAAAATTGCTCTCTCAGTGCAACCGAAAAACGTGACGTAATGCGCAATGCTGTCGAAACCGTGGGCGGTCGAATCCCTGTTCTTTCAGGTGTGGCAGAAACCACCACTGCGCTGGCAGTAGCATATGCTCAAGATGCAGAAAAAATGGGTATCGACGGTTTGATGGTATTGCCAGGCATGGTTTACCGCTCAACTGAAGACGAAGCCATTTACCACTATCAACAAGTGGCTCGTAACACCAAGTTGCCAATCATGATTTACAACAACCCAATGACCTACGGTGTTGATGTCTCTATCGAAGGCATGAAAACACTAGCAGCAGAAAGCAACATTGTATCGGTTAAAGAAGCCACTGAAGATACGCGTCGCATCAGCGAATTGTTCCGTGAGTTTGGTGATCGCTTTGTGGTCTTCGGCGGCGTGGATGATATCGCTTTAGAAAGCCTGATGTTGGGTGCCACCGGTTGGATTTCTGGCCTGACCAATGTTTTCCCTAAACAGTCTGTTGCTATCTATAACCTCGCCAAAGAAGGCCGTTATCAAGAAGCACTGACCATCTGGCGTTGGTTTATGCCATTGCTTCGTTTGGACACCGTACCAACGTTGGTGCAATGCATCAAATTGACCGAACAATTGGCGGGTCGTGGTTCAGAACGTGTACGTGCACCAAGAATGCCATTAAAAGGTGAGCAACGCGAATATGTAGAACGCATCTACCGTGAAGCAATGGAAAACCAACCTAAGGTTTAATGCCAGCAAACACCAATAATGATTAATAACGGGCGCGACCACTAGGGCCGCGCCTTTTATGTTATATAGACAATAATTACGATGAGGCAAAATCCCCATGTCGCAAAACAACACTCAACACAAAATTCTTATTGCTGGCCAATGGATAGCAGCCAATGCCGTCAGTGAATTTCAACCAGCCAACCCAACCAGCGGTGAAAACCTGGCTGAAACTTATCCGAAATCAAGCTGGGCAGATTGTGATGCCGCATTAACGGCCGCTGCTGAAGCCTTTGTACAAATGCAAACGTTGCCACGGGCCACCATCGGCCAATTCCTGGACGGCTACGCCACCAGCATCGAAGACAATATCAGCACTTTGGCAGAAATGGCTCACCTTGAAACCGGTTTGCCCATTTCTCCCCGTTTGGCCGACGGTGAACTGCCACGCACCATCAACCAACTTCGCCAAGCAGCCGCTGCTGCCCGCGAATCAAGCTGGACCACCCCAACCATCGACACCAACGCCAACATTCGTTCAATGTTGCAAGCGATAGGTCCGGTGGCTGTATTTGGTCCTAACAACTTTCCATTTGCCTTCGGCAGTATCTCTGGTGGCGACTTTGCTGCTGCGATTGCCGCTGGTAACCCGGTCATCGCCAAAGCGCACCCTTCACATCCGGGCACGACTCGCTTACTGGCCGAATTGGCTCACAGTGCAGCCAACAAGGCTGGTTTACCTAAAGGTGCCATCCAACTCATCT
This sequence comes from Phenylobacterium sp., assembly GCA_047617105.1. GTDB lineage: Bacteria > Pseudomonadota > Gammaproteobacteria > Enterobacterales > Alteromonadaceae > JABSOG01. The sequence continues at coordinate 2,228 of JBLGCB010000201.1, forward strand.
ATTGTACAGACCATGCATCCGGCCAAAGAATGGTCAGCGACCCACGTATTGCTGCCACTGGCTTTACCGGATCACGTGGCGCAGGTTTGGCACTTAAAAAAGCGGCTGATGAAGCGGGCAAAGCGATTTATCTTGAACTGTCTAGCATTAACCCTGTGGTCGTATTGGCTGGCGCATTAAGAGAAAGATGTGCAGATATTGCCACCGAATATGTCGGCAGCTGCTTAATGGCTGCGGGACAACTATGTACCAAACCAGGTTTGATGATTGTGCCCACTGGTAATGCTGGCGATCACTTCGTTAAAACAGTCACCGAGCAATTTAACACCGGCCCTGTCGGCACGCTATTTTCAGCCAAATCTGCCGACTATGTCACCCAAGGTGCGCAAACACTGCAAACCGCTGGTGCCAGTGTACTCACTCAGGCTAAGTCAACCCAACAAAGCAACATCGAAGGCGGACGATTCTGCATTGCCAACACGTTGTTAAGCGTGAGTGGCGAGCAATTTATTGCCGACAGCGAAGCACTGCAAACAGAGATGTTTGGCAATGCTTCACTGATTATCCGCACTGAATCTGCCACCCAAACCGTGCAAATCGTCAGTGCCCTTGAAGGCAATCTGACGGGTTGCTTGTATTCTCACAGCGACGGCTCTGACGATGCCGATTACGATGTGATTGAACCGGTATTACGCCAAAAAGTCGGTCGTGTGATCAATGACAAAATGCCCACTGGCGTGGCGGTATCAGCAGCAATGAACCATGGCGGACCTTTCCCGTCAAGTGGTCACCCAGGTTTTACCGCCGTGGGTTTACCCGGTGCAGTCAAACGTTTCGGCGCATTGAAGTGTTTTGACAATGTGCGTCAACACCGTTTGCCTGAGGTATTGCAAGACACCAATCCTGACGGTAAAGTTTGGCGGTTAATTGATGGTCAGTGGACCACCTCTGACGCTAAGCAAGCATAAAAAGCAAATAACGCGGGGAGATAAAACCATGGCAGAGCAAATGCGTATTATTGATTCACATACGGGTGGCGAGCCAACGCGAACCATCATCAGTGGCGGCCCTGACCTTGGCCAGGGTTCCATGGCCGAGCGACGGGAGATATGCTCTCGTGACTTTGATCATATTCGCACCGCTTTAGCCAACGAACCCCGTGGTGCCGATGTAATGGTAGGTGCAATCTTGTGCCAACCGCAAGACCCGGCTAATACGGCCGGGGTGATTTTCTTTAATAACGCCGGATTTCTTGGCATGTGTGGCCACGGGACCATTGGTTTGATGGTCACCTTATATCATCTAGGTCAAGTTGCTTTGGGCATACATCGCATTGAAACCCCAGTGGGCGTGATTGAAGTGAACTTGCACTCACCCAGCAAGGTCACCATCGAAAACGTGCCCAGCTATCGTTATGCCAAAGATGTTAAAGTTAAGATTGAAGGTCCACAAGGCTCCGGTCCACAAGGCTTAGGTTCACAAGGCTTGGTTGAAGTCACTGGTGATATCGCCTGGGGTGGCAACTGGTTCTTTTTGATCAAAGACCACGGTCAGCCACTCACGCTTGATAACACCGATAATCTGCTCGAATATTGTTGGCAAATTAAAAGTGCGCTGGAACGCCACAACATCACAGGCCATAATGGCGAGCTAATCGATCACGTTGAACTGTTTGGTCAGCCAATGGATTCAGCCATCGCCGACAGCCAAAACTTTGTGTTATGCCCGGGGCGTCAGTACGATCGGTCACCTTGCGGCACTGGCACATCCGCCAAACTGGCTTGTTTATACGCCGATGGCATGTTGCAGCCCGGCCAAATTTGGCGCCAGCAAAGTATCATTGGCAGCGTATTTGAAGGTAGCGTCAGCATTGTGGGTGATGACATCATTCCTACCGTCAGCGGTGAAGCGTTTGTCACTCTGGATTCTCAGGTATTTATTCATCCTGATGATCCGTTTGGTTATGGTTTTTAAAACAAAAACGCCCTGATGAATCATCAGGGCGTTTCGTGAGTCGTTGTTACCAAGGTATTACTAAGGTATTGTTAAGGCATCGTGTTATGCCGATTTAACCGCATGACCTAACTTCAACCACTTAAACACATCAGACCATTTTCGTGCAATAAAGACAGAACAGAACATAAACACGGTTATGGCGTGTTCACCATAAGAAAATACTGTCCATAACATATTGGCTTCTCTGTTGCCCATCACGATAAGATCAATATACATCGCCATGTTTAGCAGCAAAGCAATAAAAATACCGCGATAGACATAAAACACCACATCATGGTAATTCACTTTTAAGGTTCGATGTAACAACATTATCGCGATCACGGTCACTGAGTTGAGCATCACCATAATAGAATAAAAGTGAGTGGTCATTTGTTTATACTCAGCCCCTGTCACTGCCAAAGAATCGACATAAGCAGAGAAACTATGGACAAAAGCCATGGCTAAACATAAACAACCAGAGGTAATCATTAACGAACTATTCGGATTTTTTTTAGTTGCGTGATAAATAAATAACAACGCATAAGCGATATTGGCGGTAATCGTCAACACAAATATCAGCGAGTCATAAGTCATATAGTCATACTACTTAATTATTTTTAATGGAAAGAATGAAGATAAAAAAACTACTTGCTCGTTTTACTTAGGCGGTAAAATAATACAACCACAACTAATGTTTTGCGTTTCATCTGCACTGCTGACTTTTTGTATTTCAAGTCGACGCATGATATCTGATACACGTTCATTTTTTTCGGCAGCTTGTGCCATCGCCTGTGCTCTGCGCTCATCGGCAGAGACCTGCTCGTCTTCATTGGCAGAAGCTGGTCCCGCCACAACTAAACTAATTCCTAAAAGCAATCCTGCTGTAATGTGTCCCATGGTATTTCTCCCCCCGATTTGTACAGTAAAGTTAAGAGTTCAATTACTGTGTATTAACATTCACTTTACAATAAACCAAAGAGAGGCCTAAAACAAGGGGCTTTTTTAGCTAATTTTCAAAATTGTAACAATTAGAAGCCCTGTTTTATGCTTATTCGGTACAAACAAGCCTATAGTCGGTTCACTCCAATATAACGCTGACACTTTAATGATAGGGTTAACTTTCTCTGGTCGCATGATGAGAAGCTGCGGCAGAAAACACCACATCGGTAGAGCTGTTTAGCGCCGTTTCAGCAGAATCTTGAATCACGCCAATAATAAAGCCAATCGCCACCACTTGCATCGCGATATCGTTATCGATACCAAACAAACTACACGCCAATGGAATCAACAGCAATGAGCCACCAGCCACCCCAGACGCACCACAGGCAGACACCGAAGCAACCACGCTGAGCAAAATCGCGGTAGGAATATCTACCGCAATCTGTAAAGTATTGGCCGCTGCCAACGTCAACACCGTAATAGTAATGGCGGCACCTGCCATATTAATCGTGGCCCCCAGTGGCACAGAGACTGAATAAGTATCTTCATGCAAATCGAGTTTTTTGCATAACGCCATATTCACCGGAATATTGGCCGCAGAACTGCGGGTAAAAAACGCGGTAATACCAGATTCTCGTAAACAGGTGAACACCAATGGGTAAGGGTTTTTCCGGGTGACCAAAAACACAATCAGCGGATTGACCACCAACGCAATAAACGCCATGGCACTGACCAACACAATCACCAAATGACTAAACTGGCCCAACGCCTCAAACCCGGTAGTGGCAATGGTATTGGCCACTAGGCCCAAAATCCCCAGCGGCGCAAAACGAATAACAATTTTGACCATGCTGGTAATCGCTTCGGCGATATCATGCACCATCACTTTGGTTGAATCACTGCCCCGTTTAAGCGCAAAACCCAAACCTAATCCCCAAGCCAGAATGCCGATAAAATTGCCCGTGGCGATGGCATTAATCGGATTATCAACCACCTTAAATGCCAGTGTAGACAATACCTCACCCAACCCCTGCGGCGGGTTATTGGTGGCCCCAGCCAAATCGAGCGTCAACTGGGTCGGAAACATAAAGCTAATCACCACCGCCACAACCGCAGCGCTAAGCGTACCCACCAAGTAAAGGCCAATGATCGGCTTAAGATTCGCATCACTGTCGGTTTTTTGATTGGCAATCGATGACGCCACCAACACAAACACCAAAATCGGCGCTACTGCTTTTAAAGCGCTGACAAATAGTGATCCTAGCAATGACAGCGATTTGGCCACTTCAGGTGCTAATACGGCCACCAAGCAGCCAATAATAATCGCCACGATGATTTGACTCACCAAACCGACGGATTGTAATTTATTCAGTAAAGATTGGCTTGACGGGTTTTGCGTCGACGAAGAATTTTCTGCTGCTGGCATAACTGACCTTTTATTAGAGGGTAAAATCATTCTGGTGGTTCTTGTATCATCGAAGCACGGGCTTTGTCTAGTGTTTGTTGGCACTAGGCGGTACCATTGGCGAACTTATTATACCTAAGAAACAAAAAACCCCATCTAAATAGACAGGGCTTATTACCATTTTATCTGTTAATCAATAAAATTAACGGGCATAGTCACCAAAATAGACATAATATTTATCGTCATTTTTGGCCAAATCTTTGATTTTAACACTACCTTTTTGTAACAGGCTTGCGGTATTATTGGCACCATTGCTGACGGCGAAGCTGTGAACGCTTTGGTCATTGCAGACCAGCTTTTGGTTAACCAAATCAACCTTCAAGTTGAATTCACGTAAAGTATTCCTCAGCTGATAGACTTTGTTGGACGCCACTGATTGACACACATTGATCAGCGCATTTTCAACATAAGAATCCATAATCAGATTGGCCGAGGTAGGCAGGCTTACGGCAGTTAGAACAGTTAAGGTTGATGCTATAGCTATAATTTTTTTCATGGTCTTTTCCCTCAAGATATACATTTAGAAAAAAGACTTAGTCGTGTACAACGAAAAAACCAACGCGGCTAAGACTCTAGGCTCATAACAATAGTACGCTCGAAGTTGAAAAAACTTTCACGGTTTGTTTGTCCAAATGTATCAAGGCATTTCCAAACGGGGAATCGTTATTAAAATGATACACTTGCACACAATTACCGCTCAATAAATGCCAAACTTTGACGATAAAGTTCAGCTTTATTCTCAGGATTAACAAAACCATGACCTTCTTTGGCCTTAATCGACCACTAACAGGGAACTTTGCGCGTATCCAGCGCCCTCTCATCGCAACAACGGATGCTCCAACATCTTAATATCGGCCTGAGGAAAATGAGACCCGGTAAACAATAACTTACTGTGCTCAGGCACCATACTCAGCGAACCATAATTTTCAAACGCTCGCTTGGGCAAACGAACCAGCGGCAACAGCTGCTGTTGATTAAAATCATAAAAAGCGATCTGATGATAATCTTGCTCATTTTGACGAAAATAGACCCCACCTTTACCATTACCGTCAGCCGCACGGTAATCCCATGCATATAAAGTTTTAAATAACTGACCACTCATCTTATTTAAGGGCGGCGCTTTACTGCTGATTTCCTTTTGCCACAGGCCATTTTTAATTCGGGTATACAACATCGTTGTCGGTGAAGTCATCATGCCAAAACGACCACCATCAAAAGTCAGTCGTTGCACCGTGCCATCAGCAATGTTGATTTGATAGAGGTCGGCAAATTCATGGTCATAAATCGCCGTGATCACCGCGCTGTCGTCAAAGCTCCATGTCGGATGATTATGTTGCTTAAACGGACTGGGGATCATCTCAATCTTTTTCGATGCCAGCGCTAAGATATAAATTTTATCGGTGCTGCTGGCCTGCTCTGTTTTGGCATCAGTTGATTCAATCAACGGTGCCACTATTAACGGTGCCATGAAGGCGATTTTATGGCCGTCATGTGACCAACGAGGATAGCGGATGGTGGTTTTTAAATCGGTTAATTGACGGCGTTCGCTGCCATCGCTGTTGGCTGAATATAACTCGTAAAAACCAGATTCATTCGACACATAGACCATTTTTTTACTGGCAGTGGAATAATCTGGATGGTGGTGATTAAACTCAGACTCCACCACCGGAAACGGACTACTGGCCACCGCTTGGTTTAACGGCAAACTGGCAATATGGTATTTTTCTGGTCGCTGCTGAAAAAACAATTGTCCACTTTTACTGGCAAAAGCCGGGTAACTGAATCCTTCAATATTTAAATCAAACCTTTGTTTACTGGCCATATCCAATATATAACCCTGGCGTACATCGGCCTTTTGGGTGCCATAAATCAACTTACTGCCATCAGGATGCCAAGCCAAGCCCACAATATCCTCTTCTGACTGGGTCAACTGCTCGCTGACCCGAGTCGCTAAATCCACCAAGAAAATATTCTCATTAAAGCGATTGCTGCGCCGGGTCACGGCGATGGTTTTACCGTCGGACGAAAACGCCATATCCCGTCTTTAATGGTTGCCAATTAAATCGAATTGTAACAAATAATCGCTGGCATTGTCTTAAATTAATTATTTTTCCATAAAAGCACACTTAATATAACCTGTTGTTTTTTATCAATTTTTATCAATTGATATTGAATAGATGTAAAAACGAGTTGCCACAGATTGCCCTTATAGGGGCTTTTGCTTTAAAACAGCCCTCAGCAAAACGTTAACAACTACAGGGGAAAATGCGATGAAAAAGAAGGCAATCACGCTGGCCATTCAGGCAGTGCTGTTTGGCAGTGCAACAACATCAGTTGCAGTGCAAGCAAACGAAACAACCGCTAAAATAGAACTAAGCACAGAACTAAGCCAAAAACAAAAGCCAGTCGCAGTGGTATCGCTCGATCAACAAAAACCTGTCACAGAAAAAATCACCGTCACCGGCTCTCGTCTACGCCGTGACAGTTTCAGTGTCGCCACACCACTGGTAACCTTGGGCAAAGACGCCATTGCCGATACCGGTTTGGGTTCTTTGGCCGAAATTTTGGTTGACCATATGCCAGCCATCAGCGCCAGTGTGAGTAATGCCACCAGCCAGTCAAGTGTATCGTCCACCGGGTTATCGACCATCAGTTTACGTGACCTTGGCAGTAACCGAACTTTGACGTTAATCGACGGCCGACGCGTAGTATCAAACAGCTATAGCAGTAACGCCGTTAGCCTGAGCACCATCCCCACTGGTATGGTTGAGCGGGTCGAAATCATCAGCGGCGGCGCATCAGCCACTTACGGTGCCGATGCCGTGGCAGGTGTGGTCAATATCATCACCCAATCCGACCAAGAAGGGTTTTCTTTTAAATCCCCGCTTTTAAAGGCGACGTAGAAGTGTATGAAGCCTTTGCTGAATTTGCCGTGCCGCTGTTAAAAGATGCGCCATTGGCGAAAAACCTCTCAGCAGAAACCTCATTACGGGTGGCCAATTACAGCATGGACAATATCGATGCCGTCGCCAGTTACAAACTTGGCCTCGTGTGGGAACCGATTGAAGGTTACATGGTTCGTGCTAACTATGCCCGTGCCCAACGTGCACCGACCATTACCGAGCTGATGTCACCGCCTCGCGGCGATTTTGATACTTATGACGATATTTGTGACGACGTCTCAGCCACATCAACCCTGCCAGGCCATGAGAAATGTCGTTTAGAACCGACAATTGCGGCATTAATCGCTGAAGATGACAGTTTTGTTTTCGATGATGACAATAACGGCTACTCGCCAAATACCGGTAACCCAGAACTCAAAGAAGAAACCGCAGATACCTACACCTTCGGTTTCACCATGGCACCTGAGTTTTTGCCCAACTTTCGTTTGGCCATTGATTATTATGACATTGCCATCGATGATGCGATTTCAGAAATCAGCAACGAAGACATCATCAAAGAGTGTTATAACTCCTCTGCCGCTTGGGGAGAAGGCAACAGCTTTTGTCGTGACATTACCCGTGATGAAGAAGGTTATATCATCAAAGTGTTGCAAGGTAACTATAACCTTGACGAGTTAACCGCCCGTGGTGTTGATATTGCCGCAGAATATCAATATAGTCTCGGTCAATACGGCAGCTTGTTTTTTAAAGCCGATATGACCCATATCATTGAAAACTCAAGAACTTATCAAGGTAATGATGGTTTAGAGACTGAACAGTTAGCTGGTTTCGACGGTTCAAAAGACAAAGCGTCGATGTCACTGGTTTGGTCACATGACAATATCCGAGTGCGCTGGAGTACCAAGTACATTGGCCATTTCGTTGACAGTCAAACCCGAGCAGAGCAATATCAGACTGCACTTGAGGCCAATAACCAACGTTGTGCCGCCGGGGAGGAAGCGTGTGTCGCCAACCCTGAAGCACTGGCGTTTCAAGATTATGGCAGCTATTTAAAGCATGATTTATCGGTTTCTTACCTGGTGGATTTTGCCGACCTTGGTCAACTGCGTTTGTTTGGTGGCGTCAATAACCTGTTTGATAACCAGGGCGCGTTTATGCCGGGCAGTAAAGGTAACTATTACAGCCGCTATGGCGGTGGTGAAGGTCGCTTTGCTTACTTGGGCGGTGAGTATACGTTTTAATTTATCAACAGCCGAAACTGGCAATCGAATGCCGTAGGATGGGTAGAGCCGAAGGCGAAACCCATCAGAATTTGGCAATAAACCGCGATATCGTGCTGCTATCGTCAACAAATGATGGGTTTCGCTTCGCTCTACGCCATCCTACTGGGGTTATTACACAGCCTCGCGCGCATTGCGCACCCTACGTATTCCATATTTATTATAACGAGAAGACAATTTATGCATAAAACCTATCGGTCACGTTTTGGCGCTTTGGCCTTTTTTCTCAGCAGCTTGTCTTCAATGGCATTAGCAGCATCAGAACCAGAACTGATGGTCACTGACGGCCCTTATGTTGACATCAAACCAGATCAACTCAACTTCTCTTGGGTCTGTCAAAACAAAGTCAATAGCCAACAGATCAAACACTCTGACTTACCCTACCAATTCAATCAGTGCGACTTAAACGCCCACCTCTGGCGCAATCAATTTGCTCAAGATTCAGTGGAATATAACGGCAAATTCAAAGTCGCCGCACTGAGTGATTTACATGGTCAATATGATGTCATGATGCAATTGTTGGTCAACAATAAAATCATCAACAGCAAAGGCCGCTGGGCATTTGCCGATGGCCACTTTGTGATCACTGGCGATGTGTTTGACCGCGGTGATAAAGTGACAGAAATTCTGTGGTTTTTGCATCGTTTAGAGCAA
>JBLGCB010000202.1:0-11395 GCA_047617105.1 Phenylobacterium sp.
CAATAGCTCAGCTGGTAGAGCGACGGACTGTTAATCCGCAGGTCGTAGGTTCAAGTCCTACTTGGGGAGCCACTTTGCTTTGAGTACAAATATAAAAGAAACGATTCCCCAATAGCTCAGTTGGTAGAGCGACGGACTGTTAATCCGCAGGTCGTAGGTTCAAGTCCTACTTGGGGAGCCACTTTCTTTTAGTATCCGCCCTTCTCTCGTAATATCCGTTTTAACACGCCTGTTCAACAAAAAGCATCTTCAACATTCAAATCATTAATCAATCCTCTGCTACCAATATATCCAGTTTTGCCCTATATTTTAGCTGATGCATGATGTTACTGTTCTATCAGCCACGCCTTGGTTAAAAACAAGGTTGCGAATACAGGGTATACAATGGATAAATTTGAATGAATATAATAAGAAGTTTCTTAATCAAACAACTGTTACTGACCATCATCGAGATTGGAGTGTTGTTATCTTTGGTTGTTATCGGCTTTGGTGAATACCTGCAACTGGTTCAGCAACAAAAAACCACCGTGGTACAACAATTTGTCGCTAACCATGGCAACAATGATCCCCGGTTGCTCTCCCGCCAGCTTGATAAAGCTTTTGAATTTCGTTCTGTCACCATTGAACAGTCAAACGGTACCAGTCTATATCAATCGCCCGCCCATGATGAACCACAAGCCATCAGCTACCTATTGTTAAATACCTTTGCGCTAATACCGGCAACCGCATCAGTCGATAATAGCGACCTTAACATCACCATTCGCTTCGATATCAACCTGACCAACGAATTACTATTTTTTGATAAACTACTGGCCATTATCATCGCCGTTGCACTGGGTTTATGGTTGCTCTCGATACTGACCATTACCGTGGGCATAAAAAGCACCTTCAGCAAAGTGTCTGTACGTATCAGCGATACCATCAGCCAATTTATTACCCTTGCTGGCAACCCGCCTGCTGACCAAGAGGCCTCTAATCCGCAACAAGTCAACTGGTCAGCCATTCCTGCGGGTTTTGCCACTGTCGTCACCGCCATCAAACAGTTAGGCGCTTTTGTTGATGACCAGGTAGACGAATTAAAAAGCTCCACCGAGAAACTCAAATCCGAAGCCTTTACCGATAACTTAACTGGCTTACCTAACCGTAACCGCTTTATTCAATATTTTGAAGCCCAACTACGAGAAACTGACAGCCTTAAATTTGGCACCCTAACCATCACCCGCTGCTGTGAGTTACAGCACATCAATCAAACCCGAGGTTATCAGGAAGGCGATAAATACATCACCGATATCATGGCCCTACTCAAAACCTGCGCTGGCAGTTATGACAAAGGTGAAATCTACCGCCTCAATGGTGCCGATTTTGCCTGCATATTACCCAACACCACCGTCAAGCAAGCCGAAGACTTCGCCGATACCCTGCAAGCCAAACTCAACGAATACCAACGTTTAGCAGAAATCGACTCTGTGGCCTACAGCGGCATCATTGATTACAAACCCGGTAAACCACTGGGCGAGATACTGGCCTTGGCCGATACCGCCATCAGCATCGCCCAAACCAAAACCGACAACGGCTGGTATCGACAAAAAGAATCCGACATCCAAGACAGCAACAGTGCATCTTATGGCAACCAAAACTGGCGTCAGGTGATTGACGACGTACTCGACAATCATCGGGTATCGTTGATGCATCAACAAATCAAACCCAGCAAACATGGCGGCAAGAGTTATTCTGAAGTGTTAACGCGTTTTATGACCAGCGAAGATCAGGTTTTGCCCACCGCGTCGTTTTTGGCGATGGCCGAAAAACTCGATAAAATTGCTCAGATTGATCGCATGATCATCGAAACCACCCTGGCCCTTATCAAAAAACAAAACCTCAGCAAGCAAAGCTTTGGCATCAACATCACCTCAAAAACCGTGCATGACGAACAATTTATGATCTGGCTTGAACGTCGTTTGGTCAAAGAACCCACCATTGCCGCCAAACTGGTCTTTGAAGTGTCAGAACACGGCCTACAACAAAACATTAAGGCCAGTAAACGGTTTATTGATATGGCACACCGGGTTGGCTCACGGATCACTGTAGAGCGCTTTGGCGTCGGCCTGACCTCGTTTAAATTCTTCCGCGACCTCAAACCCGATTTCATCAAAATGGACGGCACCTATACCAGAAATATTGACGAAGACCAAAATAACCAATACTTTATGCGCCTGATGGTCGATTTGGCCCATCGCATTGGCGTTGGTGTTTTTGCCGAAAGTGTCGAGACCCAAGAAGAGAAACATGTGCTTGAATCGTTGTTTGTTGATGGTACCCAAGGATATTTTATTGGCAAACCTGAGCCGTTTTAATCGGTGTACACTATCGGTTACAGAGATTATTTGATTAACCCTATAGTTTGCAGGTTGTTTAAAGCGCGCTAACATTGGATAATGACGCCATAATTGTTCCCCTGTTGGTCAATATTGCTACTATTGACGTTCAGATCGCTTTGTTCCTCTTAATGCCTTAATAAGGCACCGATAAGGTAATCGTTGAAATGACAGAATATTTGTTACTGCTGGTGAGTACCATCCTGGTCAATAACTTTGTTTTGGTTAAATTCCTTGGTCTGTGTCCGTTTATGGGGGTTTCTGGCAAACTCGAAACCGCCATCGGTATGTCTCTGGCCACCACTTTTGTGCTAACACTGGCCTCGGTGTGTAGCTATCTGATCAATCATTTTTTATTACAGCCTTTCGAACTCGAATACCTGCGTACCCTCTCATTTATATTAGTCATCGCCGTTGTGGTGCAATTCACCGAAATGGTGGTGCATAAAACCAGCCCCACGCTTTACCGACTGCTGGGCATCTTTTTGCCGCTGATCACCACCAATTGCGCGGTATTAGGGGTGGCGTTGCTCAACGTGAAAGCCGATTACAACCTGCTCGGTTCTGCGGTTTATGGCTTTGGGGCTGCGGTGGGTTTCTCTTTTGTGTTGATACTGTTTTCGGCGATGCGCGAACGTATGGCATTGGCCGATATTCCCGCACCATTCAAAGGGGCTTCTATTGCGATGATCACCGCAGGTTTAATGTCACTGGCCTTTATGGGCTTTACTGGCCTGTTGAAGGTATAGGAGGATATCGATAAACCATGAGTTTTCTGACAGCAGTAATTCTATTGTGCGTATTGGGCGCCATTTTTGGCTTCGTGCTTGGTTACGCGGCGATAAAATTTAAAGTCGACGCCGATCCGATTGTTGAGCAACTTGATGCCTTGTTGCCGCAAACCCAGTGTGGTCAATGTGGTTATCCCGGTTGCAAGCCATATGCAAAAGCGATTGCCGATGGCGATCAAATCAACAAATGCCCACCAGGGGGCCAGGTCACCGTTCAGCATATTGCCGATTTAATGGGGGTTGAAGCCATCCCGCTCGACGAAGAGCAGCAAGACAAAGTGCCTGAGAAGACCGTCGCTTATATTCGTGAAGATGAATGTATTGGTTGCACCAAATGCATTCAGGCTTGTCCGGTAGATGCCATTATGGGCGCTTCGAAATTAATGCATACCGTCATCATTGATGAGTGTACCGGTTGTGACTTATGTGTCGAACCCTGCCCTGTGGATTGTATCGACATGATCCCAGTGGCCCAGACCACGGCAAACTGGAAGTGGGATTTAAACAGTATTGCGGTTAAGAATGTCGAGTAGTTTATATTATTTAAAAAAAGTGTAATTATTTTTAGAGAGTAGCGATAAAATAGTGGAAAGCTTGTTTGAAAAAGTCCAAAGCGGACATACATGGTCGTTAGTCGGTGGGGTTCACCCACCGAGCCATAAAGAGACGACCGGCAACCTGCCGATTGCGCCCCTGCCTCTGCCGCAGACCTTAATCGTGCCGCTAAGGCAGCATATTGGCGTGGCCGGAAAACTGTTGGTCGCCATCGGCGATAAAGTCTTAAAAGGTCAACCACTGACCACCCCAGCCAAAGGTTTATCGCTGCCCGTACATGCCCCTTCATCAGGCGAAATCACCGACATCACAGACCATCCAATTGCCCATCCGTCGGGTTTATCAGAACCTTGTGTGGTGATCAAAACCGATGGCCTCGAACAGTGGGTTGATCGTCTGCCCATCGAACATTATGCCTCAGAAAGCAGCGAATTTTTGCTCAACAAAATCAAAATGGCTGGTATCGCTGGTATGGGCGGCGCGGGTTTTCCGGCTTTTATCAAATCGGGCTCAAACAAAAAAATTCAATATCTGATCATCAACGCCACCGAATGCGAACCTTATATCAGCGCCGATGATACCCTGATCCAACAAAGTGCCGGTGACATTCTCCAAGGCATCGACATTATTGCCACCATCGTCAGACCCGAAATGATTTTAATTGGCATTGAAGACGACAAACCCAAAGCCATTGCCGCACTCAAAGCCGCCAGCGAACATCGCGATGATATTCATATCCGCGTATTTCCTGCCCGTTATCCTTCTGGCGGTGAAAAACAGCTGATTAGCATCCTTACCGGTCAACAAGTACCCAGTGGCGGTTTACCGCTAGATATCGGCATGATGGTACATAACATTGGCACCCTTCATGCCATTTACCGCGCAGTGATTTGTGATGAACCGTTAATTTCACGGGTGGTCACGGTCACAGGCTCATCCGTCAAAAAACCACAAAACCTACAAGTACTGATCGGCACCCCGGTCAGTGAATTGCTGCAATACTGCCAATTCAATCCCATTGCGCCGAACAGTAAAAATCCTAAAAAACGCCAACGTATCATCATGGGCGGGCCAATGATGGGCTTTACCTTGCCCACCTCAGATGTGCCAGTGGTAAAAATCAGCAACTGCATCCTTGCGCCGGGCAAAAACGAAATCCCCAGTGCCGACAATGAGATGGCCTGCATTCGCTGTAGTGCTTGTGCTGACGCCTGTCCGGTTAAATTATTACCCCAACAACTGCTGTGGTATTCTCAAGCCAAAGATTACGACAAAGCCGCAGAATACAACTTAAAAGACTGCATAGAATGCGGTGCCTGTTCTTATGTTTGTCCGAGCGAAATACCACTGGTGCAATATTACCGAGTGGCCAAAGCCGAACTCAAAGCTGAGCATCAAGAAAAAGTACTGGCCGACAAAGCCAAACAACGCTTCGAAGAGCGCACCGCACGACTCGAACGCGACGCCCTTGAACGTCAAGAAAAACAACGTCTGGCCACCGAAAAGCGCAAACAAGCCCAAGCCAAAACCGGCGCATCCAGCGCCGTGGCCGATGCGTTGGCTCGAGTCAAAGCGAAAAAAGCCAAACAAGCCGCAGAGGCAGCAGGAACAACCGCACCTGAGGTAGAAACAGCCCAGCCATTAACTGGCGCAGCAGCGGCGATTGCCAAAGCCAAAGCGAAAAAACTCGCCAGAGAAGCAGCGGCCACAGAATCGACCGAAGAAGCACAACCAGCACAAAGCCAAGCGCCACTTTCGCCAGAAGACAAGAAAAAAGCCTCAATCGCTGCCGCTGTAGCACGGGCAAAAGCGAAAAAGCTGGCCAAAGAAGCGCAAGTCACAGAACCTGTTGAAGAACCTGCCGAAGAAAAAGTACTTTCGCCAGAAGAAAAGAAAAAGGCTGCAATCGCCGCCACCGTTGCTCGCGCCAAAGCGAAAAAACTGGCCAAAGAAGCGCAAGTCATAGAACCTGTTGAAGAACCTGCCGAAGAAAAAGTACTTTCGCCAGAAGAAAAGAAAAAGGCAGCAATCGCCGCCACCGTCGCTCGCGCCAAAGCGAAAAAACTGGCCAAAGAGGCTGAGGCAACAGAACCTACCGAAGAAGTAGCACAAGAAGCGCTTTCTCCGGAAGAAGAACGGGCAGCAAAGAAAAAAGCAGGCATCGCCGCCGCCGTCGCCCGTGCCAAAGCGAAAAAGCTCGCTAAAGAAAAAGAAACTGCGCCAGCAGATCTTACGAAAGCGGCTCAAGCCGTCGAAGCCGACACTGTTGCCCCAACCACTCAATCGAACACGCCAGAAAAGCAGGAATCACAAGAGCCGATTTCGTTCGAAACCGACACCGTTGCCCCCGCAACACAATCGGATAACCCTGAACAATTAGAATCACAAGAGCCGATTTCGTCGGAAGAAGAGCGGGCAGCAAAGAAAAAAGCAGGCATCGCCGCCGCCGTCGCCCGTGCTAAAGCGAAAAAACTCGCCAAAGAAAAACTGTCCGAACAACCAGAATCACAAGAGCCGATTTCGAAAAATGACCTTTAAAATAGCCAGTTCACCCCATAACCATAGCCAGAAAAAGACCTCGGTCTTAATGCGCTCGGTGATTTTAGCCTGTATTCCCGGCATCCTTGCCCAGTGGTATTTCTTCGGTTACGGCAATATTATTCATATTTTGCTGGCCTGTGTCACCGCCTTGCTCTGCGAAGCAATGGTATTGGCCTTACGCCATAAACCCATTCGCCGCAGCCTAGCAGACAACAGTGCCTTGCTGACCGCCGTGTTATTGGGCATCTGTTTACCACCTCTTGCCCCTTGGTGGGTCACCATACTCGGCAGTGCTTTTGCCATCGTCATCGTCAAACAATTATATGGCGGCCTGGGTTCAAACCCGTTTAATCCGGCCATGGCGGGTTATGTGATGCTGCTGGTATCGTTTCCGTTGCAAATGACCATGTGGATACCGCCGGTAGAATTACAGGCGATGCAATTGAGCTTTTTTGATTCACTGTCAGTGATTTTTAGCGGTTTCAGCGGCGAAGGTTACAGCGTTAACCAGTTGCGAATGGACATTGACGGCATCACCATGGCCACCCCACTCGACACCCTTAAAACCGACGTGATGCGCGGCATTACCACCACCGAAAGCCTCACCAAATCGATATTTAGCCAATACGGCGGCATCGGCTGGGAATATATCAACCTTGGCTTTTTGCTTGGCGGTTTGTATTTATTGCAAATTCGCGCCATCAAATGGCAAATCCCTGCGGCCACCTTGTTGAGTTTGGCGCTGTTCTCAACCATCGGCATGTTAGCCAACCCTGATCAAGTCGCTACCCCATTGCTTCATCTCATCAGTGGCGGCACCATGCTGGGGGCTTTCTTTATCGCCACCGACCCGGTATCCGCCGCAACCACCGATAAAGGCCGCCTATATTATGGCTTTTTGATTGGTGCCCTAGTGTATATTATCCGCACTTGGGGAGGGTATCCCGATGCTATTGCCTTTGCGGTGTTACTGGCCAATATGGGCGTGCCACTGATTGATCAGCTGACCCAACCCAAAGTTTATGGTCACCAAGCCTCTAAAAGCAACGCTAAAGACAAACAGGAGGCAGGCAAATGAAGGAGTCGATTAAAAACAATGGTTTAGCATTGGCCGGATACGCCGCCGTGTGCACATTATTGGTGGCCGTGGTCCATATGCTGACCAAAGACACCATTATTGAACAAGAACAAAAAGTCCTGCTACAAACCCTCAATGCAGTATTACCCAGTGATGCTTACGACAATGAGCTAGCCAAAGATTGTATTTTGGTCATCGATAAACCCGCCCTTGGCAATGACAAACCCCATCAGCTCTACCGCGCTTATAAAGATGGTCAGCCCGCCGGGGCCATCATCGAAACCACCGCTCCAGACGGTTACACTGGCAGTATTCAACTGATGACCGCCTTTCTCATCGATGGCACGGTGACTGGCGTGCGAGTATTAAAACACCAAGAAACGCCAGGTTTGGGTGATAAAATTGACGAACGTAAAAGTGACTGGATCGACAGTTTTAACGGCTACAAGGTCAAAGGCGAAGACGACCAGCGCTGGGCAGTGAAAAAAGACAATGGTATCTTTGACCAATTCACTGGGGCCACCATTACCCCTCGGGCAGTGGTCCAGTCGGTGAAAAATACCGCGCTGTATTTTCAACAAAACCACAGTATGATATTTGCCAGCGAAGATTTATGTCCCCCCCAGGCCCAAACGAAAGCGCAAAAAACTAGCCAAGAACAGGAGCAGCCACAATGAGTGAAATAAAATCTGTTATCGTCGATGGTTTGTGGAAAAACAACCCGGTATTGGTGCAGCTACTAGGCTTGTGTCCCTTGCTGGCCGTCACCTCCACCGTAACCAACGCTCTGGGTTTAAGCATCGCGACCATGGTGGTCTTAATCGCCTCTAACGTCACCGTCTCTTTGATTCGTAACTTTGTCGGCAAAGAAATTCGTATCCCAGTATTTGTGATGGTCATCGCCTCTTTTGTCACTTCCATCGAATTGCTGATGAATGCCTACTCGTATAGCCTGTACCTGTCACTAGGGATTTTCATCCCACTGATTGTCACCAATTGCGCCATTATCGGCCGGGCCGAAGCCTTCGCTTCTAGAAACAACGTCAAACTGGCTGCCCTAGATGGTTTAATGATGGGGTTGGGCTTCACTGGTGTACTGGTGACCTTAGGCGCTGTACGAGAAGTGTTGGGCCAGGGTACCCTGTTTGATGGCGCAGAGCTGTTATTAGGCGACTGGGCGGTGGCTTTAAAAATCACCTTATTTGCCAGCGACACCCATTTCTTGCTGGCGATATTGCCACCAGGCGCGTTTTTCACCATGGGATTGTTTATCGCCGTTAAAAATGTGATTGACCAGCGCATGGATGAAAAGCAGAAAAAAGATCAGCCTACAAAAGTGATTGAACGGGTGCGGATCACCAAGGTTGCGCCTTGACTCTGCGGCCCATCGAAGCCGAGTCACTAAAACAGTACTTTATTTACGCTTATTATCCTTTATACTTAAATACATTCTAAAGAATTATACAGGTGTTCAAGATGGAGATAGCTAAAGTGTCCAGTCAGGGGCAAGTGACCATTCCCAAAGCGATAAGAGATGTTCTGTCTGTCAAAGGTGGCGACGAACTGGCCTTTATAGATTATGGCACCCATGTTGGTCTGATCCGCAAAAACAGCGAATTGGACGATTTGGCAGGGGCCGGAGCACCTTACAGCGATATTTCGTTAACAGTAGAGCAAATGAACGATGCGCTTTTTAACGCACAAATGGCGCAGAAAAAATGATTGGTCTTGATACCAATGTTTTGGTTCGATTCATCATGCGAGACGACGAGGCACAGTACCAAAAATCCTATAATTTGATTTCCTCGCTGGATGGGTTACAAAACCAGGGGTATATAAATTTGGTGGTTTTGACAGAATTGGCCTTTTTACTGTTGAGAACGTATAAAATACCCAAAGACGCCTTTATCACAGTCTTTTTCTCCCTGACCCAAAAGTCGTATTTTTTTGTTGAGCAAGGCGTTGCAGTCTCAAAATCACTGATTGCCTTCAAAACATTAAATGCCGACTTTCATGATATTCTGATCACTTATCTCAATGATGAAGCAGGCATTGAGACCACTTTTACTTTTGATAAAAAAGCCGCAAACCGCGTATCCGGGTTCAAATTGCTTTAAGGGGTAGCTCCTCACTTTAGAATCAATAGGATTGACCCTAACCGTCGCTGAAATTTATCATCGAGTCGTCAATCAAGACATGCAAGAATGGTTGCAAGCGCAATAAGCCCAAATCATTACTGTGAAACTCCGAGGCCAGGTTATAGACATTATTGAGCAAGACCCCCTCTACCCCCCGCTTATTAAAATGATTGATAGAAAACATTTTTATAAATCACTTTTCTAGTTATAATGATTTATAAAACCAAGGGTTATAAATCATGAAATATAATTGGCAGCTCCCTGACTGGCCAAATTTCAGCTATGAAACTGAAGGCTTGGCCAAGATAATCAATGATTACAACAAGTGTGCATATGGCTTTCAAGGCAAGCTGGAGCAGATTAGTGAAGAAGATCAGGCTGAGGCTTACATCAATTTAATGGTTGAGGAGGCCATTGGCACCAGCGCCATTGAAGGAGAAAATCTCAATAGAGCAGAAATCAGATCATCTGTTGCCCGATTCCTTGGTATCAACCTCACTCAGCAAACAGGTTATTTCCCCAAGGAAGATGGTATTGCTGCGCTTTTGATCAGCGTAAGAGAAAGCTTTAAGCAGCCGATTTCAAAAGACAAGCTTTGCTATTGGCATAAGCAACTGCTACATGGTTGTGAAGACTATTACCGTGTTCCTATCACCAAAGGTGACTATAGAGATAAGCACATCGAAATTATCAAAGAGGGGCCTTTTGGCGAGCAAGACGTTATTTTTGAAGGCCCGGGTGATACCAAACAACAAGTATCCATCGAAATGGACAAGTTTATAACATGGTACAATGCCACCTCTCCGCTTGAGGATATTAACAACTATATAGCCGGACCAATAAGAGCAGCCATTGCTCACTTATGGTTTGTCGCCATTCATCCCTTCGATGATGGCAATGGCAGAATAGCCAGGGCAATTGCTGAACATGCGTTGTTTCAAGACTTTGATAACCCGCCTCTTTTTAGCATTTCAATGTGCATCAATGACAATAGAGGCCAGTACTATAAGCAGCTGGGCAATACCAATAGGTCTATGGATGTATCACAATGGGTGAGCTGGTTCACAACGACGGTTAAAGCATCTCAATCACTATCCATTGAAAAAGTCGATTTTATTCTAAAAAAGACCAAGTTCTGGCATAGACATAAAAATACCAAGCTCAACGCAAGGCAACAAAAAGCGCTCGATAAGATCTTTGGCGCTGGTCTTAACGGCTTTGTCAAAACAGGTATCAGCAATGAGAAATACCGGACCATAACAGGTTGTCCACCAGCAACGGCTACCCGTGACTTGAAGGGCTTGGTAGAAAAAGGGGTCTTTTCACTCGCTGGTACTGGCAAACGTAATTTGAGATATATGATTAACCTTGTTGAAGATAATCCTGTCTTTAACATTAAGGCCATGAATGCTGAAACCCAACCAAACAACACACAAATTTGACCATATCGGCTACACTTACGATAAATTTACCACTTCAACCTGGTCCCAAGACGGACCAGGCTAAAAAAAACCACCAAAGTCATTTGACATTGGCACCCACAGAAGGTAAAACTCTTGCATACACATTAATGACCAGCAGATTTATCCATGAACAAAGAAAAACGTTTACAGATGTTAACCCGTTTACGCGACGACAACCCTACCCCCACCACCGAGCTAGAATTTAACTCACCTTTTGAGTTGTTGATTGCGGTGTTGTTGTCGGCTCAGGCGACAGATGTCAGCGTCAACAAAGCCACAGCCAAACTTTATCCGGTGGCCAATACCCCACAGCAGATACTCGACTTAGGATTAGACAAATTAAAGTCTTATATCAAAACCATCGGTCTGTTTAATACCAAAGCCGAAAACACCATCAAAACCTGTCGGATGCTGGTTGAATTGCATGGTGGCGAAGTGCTTGAAGACAGGGAGG